>CAXAIH010000131.1:0-6266 GCA_963968755.1 uncultured Flavobacteriales bacterium | reverse complement strand
CCTATGCACTTATCTACTTCCCGCAAAATCTCATTGATTTTCAACTTCAGCTCACGTGAGTTCTCAGAACCTTCTGAACCGCCCAAGTTTTTTGCCAACGACAAAATCTTGATCTTATTCTTCAACGAGTCTATCTCATCATCTTTCGCCTTAAGCAAGTCTTTTTGGACCTCAATCTCCTGCTTCAAAAGGGCACTTTGCCCCTTAACAGCTTGCTGCTTTTGAACAACCTTTTCTATGAGTTGATTGATGCGTACTATGGATTGATTGACTTGCTCCACTTATCTGGTGATGAGAGGCAAAGTTAATTGACCCAATTCGACATGCAAGTTTTTCAGTCACTGCTGTTCATTTTTCGTTGAGCAGTAACCCAGAGCGACCTCCAATGCCTATTAGCTTTGTCTCCAATGATTCGAAAAAACTGTTTCCTCCTCCTATTCTTGACCCAACACCTCATTGCCGTAGCACAGATCAATCCCGACAGCACCAATTTTCGGGCACCTGTTGACATTCCCATGTTTCTTGCAGGAAATTTTGGAGAAATACGACCCAATCATTTTCATGCAGGATTAGACATCAAAACACAAGGAAGGGAAGGCTTGGCCATTAAAGCCGTTGAAGATGGCTTCGTATCGCGCATTAAAGTGTCTCTAACGGGCCATGGAAAGGTGGTATACATCGACCATCCTAATGGGTATACAAGCGTTTACGCTCACTTGCAATCCTTTGGCAAGAAGATCAATAGCTATCTACGGAAACAGCAATACCAACAAGAAGAATTTCTCGTGGAGGTCTTTTCAAAAGAAGGTGAGATTCAAGTGAGCAAAGGAGAACTCATCGCCTTGTCGGGAAATACAGGAGGAAGCGGAGGACCGCACTTGCACTTTGAACTTCGGGAAACCGAAAGCGAATTTCCGGTGAATCCACTGCTTTTCGGATTCAACATTCAGGATAACATTGCCCCTCGCCTGCTCAAGCTTGGTATTTATCCTTTGAATGAGGTCAGTGGAGTGAAATCTAAGAACGTCCCTCTTTACCTCAACTTAAAACGTGTGGGGAACACCTATGTGCCAGAAAATGGAGAAGTGATCAAGTTGAAAGGAAAGCTCGGTTTCGGTATTGAAGCGCGCGACTATTTAAATGGAAGTAGCAATAGAAACGGCGTGTACTCGATCGAACTTTTAAAGGATGGCAAGTCTGTTTTTCAGCATGAAATGCGCTCCTTTAGTTTTGACGAGACCATTTGCATCAACTCACACGTCGACTACCCTTATTGGCAACGTTCTGGACGACGCGTTCAGCGCTGTTATCGTCAGCAAGGAAATACGCTTTCCACCTATAAGCGCAGCATCAATGATGGTCAGTTATTTTTTCTAGATACGAATGCGCACAAGATTGAATTCAAGGTAAAAGACTCCTATGGCAACACAGCAAAGGCACTGCTCAACGTAAGTAGTGATCAGAAAATGCTCGTTGCACCTAAAGAACAGAAAGAGCAGCAGCTCACTTGGCAATCCAGCAATGAACTTGAGAGCGATGGATTTTGCATGAAGATTGATAGTATGGGTTTGTTTGACGACGAAAGGATTAGCTTAGAGAGTCGTCCTGCAATTGGAAGAGCCCAATCCCCCATCTACAGCATAGATGCTTCATTGGCTTTGGCGAAATATGCCCACGTCTTCATCGAAATTCCAGAGTTGAAGGAAAAGCACAAAGACCAGTATTTTCTTGCAAGACTCAATAACAAAATGAGCTACAGAGGTGGAACGACGGGCCAAATGATTGATGGAACCTTTTGGGCGGACATTAAAAAAACCGGGAACTATACGCTGATGATTGACTCCATTGGCCCAGAACTTCAACATGTTCGAGACGGAAACTCCTTCCTTGGTAAAAGTCTTCGATTTGTGATCAAAGACAAACTCAACGGCATCACTTCTTGGCGAATTGAAGTGGATGGAAAATGGGTATTGAGCGAATACGATCGAAAAACAAAGGTGCTGTTGCTCCCTTACAGCGAACTAAAAGCACTTGGAAAAGAGCGCAAGCTCATCCTATCCGTAAAGGATAAAGTTGGAAATGAGTCGGTACGAACCTACAGCTTCAATTACTGATTTACTCCGTTGAGATGTTTGCTTCCACGTGCGGTGTAGGTGCAATCGCAAACTTCAAATCTTCGGTTTTCGTGAAGCTGTTGTACTCGTAGAAGTACACAGGAATCACCTCTGGGTCTACTTCATTCACAAAAGAAGCATCTGCAGAGGAATGAGGAATACGTGTCATAATACCTGACACGGTGTACTCATCAGGTCGGTAGGTGTCGAATGAAAGATCGTAGTAGCCTGTTTTCCCAGCAATAAAAGCGAAGCGCTTTCCTCCAACATCTTTTGTCGTATAAATCGTTTCTTCACTACCGTAGCGTTTTAGGTCTATCGATTTGAATTTCGTGGGCTTGCCTTTGGAGTCGAGCAGATGTGAAAACTCAACTAGGATCGTATCTCCTCTAAAGAACTTGAATATGTTGGTTATCGGACGATCGATGCCATATTGCTTGTTGTACTCCTTCGAACTTGGGCAGCAGCTCACTTGGTATTGGTCTCCCCTTTTCTGATGTTTCTCGAAGTCGTCGATTTCCTTTTCGTGAATGAAAATATCGGAAGGGCTGTATTCGCTACCAGCGTTCTTCTTTCGCTGATAATACGAGATGGCTGATGTGTTGATGGCCGTCTTCCCATCTTCGTTCTTCTCATACACAAATGAAGGCTCACGATTGGTGCTGAAAGGAGCTACCAGGTTTGCATCCTCTTTGGAACGTTTCTCAATCAATACCGACATGATTCGGAAGGAGTTGGTCGGCTGTATGATTTTCACTTTGTAGATACCGTCGCGGTTGATGTTGACCATTTCCTCAGAGATGGTAGGTGATTTCATATCCAACTCTCCGACAGGCAGTTCCTTATCGAACTTGTCCATTTGATTATCGTAACGGAAAACACGATAGCCTTTGAAGGCTTTTCCTTTCACCTCGTTGGCGCTGATGATCATTTGGTCGCCCTTTTTCAAGTTGTAGACAAACTCTGGTCCTGTTAGACGATCCGAGATGGTGTCGCTAAAGAGGATCTTCTTTCCTTCGATGTTGAAAATATGGTTCACGGAGGCAACCTCTTCGGCTACCATTCCACCCGTGGTACTTGCTTTTTGACCTTCAACGGTAAGGGCCAACATGGAATCTAAAGCTGCTTGCTTCTGAGCTGCAGGACTTGTTGCGTTTACTGGCTTGGCTGACTTGGCTTCTTCAGCAGGACTAGCTGCTCCTGATTCCTCCACCATGACTCCGTCCTTCTCTGTGAGTTCATGAACACCAATACTGTCCATTTTTGTATTGTGATGTACCACCGCTAGGCCTTCAGGAATCGCTTGTTTGGCTGCCTCTAAAGAATCCTCTTTGGCTTTAGCTATTGCTGTAATACGCGCGACTTCTGCCTCAGCCTCTTCCGTGGCCCTGGCCTCGTACAAACTATCTGCTTTGGCTTTTGCCGCAAGTTCTTGACGTTCCTTTTCCGCTTGAGCCTCTGCAGCCGCTTTTGCTTCAGCTTCTGCCGTCGCTTTTTCCGCCTCCATCTCTGCATCTGCCTTAAGCCTTGCCTCTTCTTCGGCTTTCGCATAAGCTGCAGCACGTTCAGCAGCAGCGGGGTCTGTGACTTGGTTCATTCCGCGTGCATCAGCAATGGTGATTTTTGATCCATCTAGATAAGAGGTAATAAAGGCATCTGAAAATATAGCTCCCGATTTTAGCTTGGTTAAGAACTGCTCAGCTTCTCCAAAACTCTTGAATCGCCCAAGGCTAATTCTGTTCATTCCTTCAACACTGAGGTCGTGAATCACAGGCTGACCCGTGCTTCTGAAAGCATTCATGGAAGGCATGGTTAAAAAGGATCCGACTTGAATTGTAAAGAACAATCCGTCTTGATCACGAACACTCGTTTGAGCATTCAGATCGGCGCAGAAAAGTCCTGCGATAAGCAGCAATATCAGTTTTCGCATCTCGTTAGGTTTGAGAGGGAGGATTACAAAAATAAAAATTCGAAGAGGCCAATGGTCATAAGGCAAGCAGTTTCAATGTTTTCGAACTACTTCCCGCACTTAGTCGTAGGAAATATTGACCTGCCTCCAAGTCGTAATCAAACTCCATATTCCGCTCATCTACGAGCTTAAATTCTTTCGTTTCTATAGACCTTCCAGTCACATCCATTAACTCTAAATGGAAGTCGCCAGAGGGTAAATCTTCTAGAAGAACATGCACTGGACCATCCGTTGGAACTGGACTTGCAGACATTTTGACTTCTTCGAGAAGGAACAAGCCACTATTTCCTGAAGGAAGAGTTGTATCTGGCAATGGAACTGCACTTGTGTCGTTGAGATCTGCCTTCCAGATACCTCGTCCAAAAGTGGAGATGTAGAGCTTTTCTTCTGAATAATGAACTTCCAAATCACTCACAATCACATTTGGAAGACCGTCCGAATACAATTCCCATCCATTTGTCGTGTCGTTCGAAAAGTAAACGCCCAAATCAGTACCTAAATACAAAGTGTTCATACCACTATGTCTCTGAGGCTTTATCACATTAACGGGAATATTCGGAAGGTTCTGCGTAAAGTTCTGCCAGTTTAAGCCTGCGTCATGCGAGACATACACCTTCGCTCCATCCACAAAACCACCGTAAGTAACCCAAACGGTATCTGCATCTCTTTCATGAGCGGCTACGGAGGTTGGATATAAGCTGTCAGGTAATCCGTGGCTCACATCATTCCAGTTCAGCCCATCGTACGACCACACAGTACTAGGTTGATTCCAACCAAAATGGACACGCTTGGCAACGTACATGCGATTGGGCTTTTGTCTGACGACCTCAAAAGCAGATATAATATTGGGATAACCCAGGCCAGGAATGTCGCTAAAGTTGGACACAGGAGAAAATGAAGCACCTTCATTCATACTTCTATAAAGGTTCCCATATCCTGCGTATAGAATGGACGGATTGGAAGCGTCCATGGCCATTGGCGTTATCCAACCACCTTCTTCAAAACTCATATCATTGTCGATGCTGTATTGGGTAAATCCCAGTGCATCTGAAAATGCCAAATTCCCATATTGAGAAGAAACGTACGTAATGTCTGTGTCCGATGGATGCAGGATGTTGTCCATACCATCCCCACCAAAAATGTTCCGCCACTTTCCATTGTTTAGGTAGTAGGTTCCGTTGTCTTGAGCCCCAGCCAACACATTTCCAGGATGATCTTCTGCAATCGATAAACGGTAAAAGGCCGTAATCTGCATGCCATTGGTAAGGTTTTCCCAATCGGTAGGCCATCGATAATTCGCCACCCAACCTGGGATAAGCGACCAATCGGTTAGACCGATGCTATCCGTTCTGTACAGACCACCATCATTACACACATAGATCTTGTCGTCCATTTGGTTGTAAGCAAAGAAGTGCTGATCGGCGTGTGTGCTCCATCCGTCGCGATGATACCAGTAGGAGGCTCCTTTCCAGCTCGAACCGCCGTCTTCGGTTCCCCACACATTTACACCACCTGTATAAACGATATCCTCATTATCTGGATGCACTACGAGCGTTAAATCATAGGTTCCTTGTCCACCTGTTTCACCCATACCATCCGACCAAGCAAGAATGTTGGGTTGATCAATGGAGTCTTTATGGGCCCGCAAATCCCAAGTCAGTCCTGCATCTTCACTTTTGTAGAAAGAGTGAAATCCTCTGCTCAAATCACAGCTTAAGGCATAAAGCACATCGGGATTTGAATGCGAGATGGTCAGTTCTATGCGCTGCACTTCGCGTGGGGGAATACCGCTATTCATCACTGACCATGTTTGTCCAAAATCGGTGGATCGCAAGATCGCCCCGTAACCTTCTTCGATGTTGCGAACATAGCCTGAAGTAGCGTAGACAAGGGCCGGGTTCAAACGACTCTGCTCCATGTCCCAGATGAGACTATCCAATACTTTGGTCCATGTAGCCCCTGTATCTGTAGATCTCCACATACCGCTCACGCCACCTGCCAGAAGGCTTCCTGAATTTGCCGTATCAATAAAAACACGGCGTATTAAGCTGTTGTCAAGCTCTGGCAGTTCGTAGGTAAGGCCTGTTGGCTCCCACGAGAGTCCAGCATCTTCAGACTTGTACACCCCTACTCCATAATGCGTATTTCGCTTCCGGTCATCGGTATTCAAAGCAACGCCGATG
>CAXAIH010000130.1:0-6324 GCA_963968755.1 uncultured Flavobacteriales bacterium | reverse complement strand
TGTAAGTAGGAGGATACAGTTTGCTCGATAGTATTTGGACGTATCTAGAATCTTATTGCTGATACTAAAGGTCATATAGGTTAATCGAGTGAGGCCAATCAAGAGAATGACCAAAGTGCCTTCTCGATAGGATTCAGATAGGAAGAGGAAAAGGAAGTCCACATTGAGCCAGATGAGTAGAAGTAAGATTCCTCCAACAATGGTTTGAGAAATGGCCGTCTTCTTATAAAGCTCTTTGATATCCTCAATTCTTTCGTCAGCCCAAAACTTAGCGATGAGCGGACGCGCAATTCTTGAGATGATACGCTGCGGAATATGCACCACAGTTCCAACGTACATGGCGATGCCATAAATGGCTGCAGACTCCAGTCCCTCCAGGCTACCTAGCATTAAAATGTCAATGTTGTTCATGAGCATCCATGAAGCTGAACTCAAGATCGAAAAGGCACCATAATCGAGGATGGGACGAAGCAATTTCTTCTCACGGAGATAGCCAAAGTCTGGCTTGAAATCGAGAATCTTTTTCTTTCCTGCATAAATGAAGGAGGTCAATGCAGAGATGAGGTAGGTGGAAGAAAAGAGAATAAGGAAAAGCTCGAAGCTGATGATGTCAAAAGCATAGAGGCTAATGACCATGAGATTTAGAAGGCGTACGAATACCTCCTTAAGAAATATGGGAACAACAAAGTGGATGTTCGAACGGATGAAAGTTGCCAATATGTGGTGCATTTCCGTCAAGGCACTAATGAAAAATACCAGATCGTGGTGCTCTACAAATTGAGCGGATTTATCGCTGTACCATGAAACAACGGCAGGCTCGAAGAGCAGTAGCAAGACTGCCATGCTGAAGAATCCGATTCCTCCAAGGAGTAATACTAGACTCAAGAAGCCCTTCGATTTTCCAGTTTTAGGTTCTGAGAAAAAAGGAAAATAGCGAAAGGTGATGTTGGTACTCCCAAACAGTGCAAACTGCTGAAAAACCAAGGAGAATGAAATGAGAACTCGGGTCAGTCCTAGCTCAGCCTCCGAAAGAACATTCGGGAAGAGCAGAACCATGTTGACGTAACCCAAACCGAATCCGGCGTAGGTTAAAATGGTTCCTGGAACTCCTTGTTTTTTTACGATTCCCATGTAAGTCGAACAATTTTACTGAGTTTTTGAAACGTAGCGACAAGGCGGAAAAGTATTTAGCAACAATCCAACTTTAACGTCTTTTTAGAATGGCTTTCTTTGTTGCACTTTGAAAGTGATTTCCAAACTCAAACATATCATCAGAGGCTCCTCATACAGAGGCCTAACGAATCGGGATTTTGTGCTTGCTTCTTTTCCAAAAACGGGGAACACCTTTACGCGTTTTGTGTTGGCAAACTTCCTGGCCATCAAAGAGAAGGCAGGGGAGGAGGTTAACTTTTACAACCTAGGGCAGCTCTTGCCAGAATTTGGAAAGGACGATCTACGTTTGGATTGGAATCACAAGGCTTTGCCACGTATCATTAAAACGCACGAAGCGCATCACTCCGAATTTAACATCGCAAAGCGGTTTCTATATGTGATGCGAGATCCGCGCGACACGATGATTTCGTATTTCAAATACTTACAAGCCAATAAAAAGGTTCAATATTCAGGAGATATCGATGACTTCATACGCGATGAGAATTATGGCTTGTCGGTATATCTGAAACACATCGCTTCCTGGAAATCGAGGGCAAATTGGGTATTTCGATACGAAGACTTAATGACCAATCCATATCCACTCTTTGAAAGCTTGCTCAAAGAACTTGAATGCGAATTCACGCAAGAAGAGCTTGAAGAAGCCATTGCTCGATCTCAGCCCGACCGAATGCGCAAGGTTGAGAACGCCCAAGGTAGACCTGCTCAAGACAAAAACTTTAAGGAGGGCTACGTCTTTGTTCGAAATGCCTCCACGGAACAATGGCGAGAGTTTTACTCCGTGGAGCAGCTTCAATTTTTTAGGGAGACTTGCGGCGAAGCCTTGAAGGAGTTCAACTATTCCCTATAAAGCCTCACCGAAAGAGCACATATTCCATATGAGCCAATACAAGGGACTTTTAAAATTAACAACTATTTACATCGTACTCGGCTTTTTGCCCATGGGAATCAATTTCTTATTGCTTCCTGTTTTTAGCGAAAAACTCACAGAAGCAGAGTACGGAATTCTCACTCTGGCCTCCCTCTTTGTAGGTGTCGCAACCATTGTCATAGGGCTTGGTTTAGATGGCGCCTTTTCACGCTACTACTATCAATATTACAAGAAGCCGAAGCTCGTAAACGCGCTTCTCTCAACCTTGGTCCTCACCATCTTTTTTTCCGCAAGTGTCCTAGGAATATTTCTCTATTTCTCTGGCGATTGGCTGTTTGACCTCTTGTTGAATAACACCCTATTCACCTATTCTGAGTACGGGATATATATCTTCTTTACCACCATAGCTACACTCATCAATACTGTGTTTTTGGTCTATTTCAGGAACGAAGAAAAGGTGCTTGCTTTCTCGGTCACCTCTATTGCATTCTTCGTTTTTTCCATCACAGGAATCCTTTTGGGTGTACTCTATTTTGAAGAAGGAGCCTTTGGTAGTATTGTTGGACGCTTTGCGGGTACGGTCCCATTAGCTCTTGTCTTGCTTGTGTATTTCTTGGCGAAATGGAAAGGCCTCTACTTTGAATTCCGCTTTCTGAAGATCATGCTTCATTACACGCTCCCCCTTATCCCATACTTGTTGCTTCTCTTCTTGTACAACAACATCGACAAGATTATGGTCGAACAAAGTTTTGGTGACGATAGCTTAGATCAACTCGGGAAATACAATCTGGCTTTTCAGATTGGGACCGCAATACAAATCTTGCTCTATTCTATCTTCAACAGCCTCTCGCCACAGGTCTACAAATCCTTGCAGAGCAAAGAGGAAGGTTCATTTAGGTACGTACTCAATCTGTACAAGGTCTTTCACATGGTCGTAATGGTGGTAATTGTCCTAATGATTGCCTGTTCCAGCTTAATTTTCGACGTATTCATAGATGAGAAGTTTCACGACGGAATCGAATACTTAGGCATCCTCTCCTTGATCTATATTCCACAGTTATACTATGTACTTTATACCATTACCCTGTTCTTTAATAAGCTTACACGCGTGCTACCCTACATCAGTTTAACTGCCTTGGTGGTGGGCATTGGTTTGAACTTATTGCTTATTCCACCTTTCGGCCTTCTCGGCGTATGTGTGGCTACTTTGGGAACCAAAGCAGCTCAATTCCTTGCGACTTTGTATTTTTTGAAGCGACACAATCAATTACACAATGGTTTCGTACAAATGAAAAAGCAGCACTTTATGTCGGTAACGATTTTGGTGGTTTACCTAGTCGCTTTTGTTGCTCACAACCATCCTAGTTTTGAAGGGATACTTAGCATTGATGTCGTAAACGCACTTCCTATTATCCTCTTCATCATTTTTTCATTCAGTCTATTCAAGAAGGAGTTGAAAATGACTCCACTTCTTTTTAAGAAAGCCTCGTGACCTTTTTTTCAGTCATAGTTCCAACTTATAATAGGGCGCGTCTGATTCGGAGAACCATCGATTCAGTTGTCGCTCAGAATTTTGAAGATTGGGAGTTGATCATCGTGGATGATGGAAGTACGGACGATACCGAAGCGGTTGTGCGTTCCTTTGATTCTGAGAAAATTCGCTATTTCAAGAAAGTAAATGAGGAAAGAGGGGCTGCAAGAAATTACGGACTCGAACAGGCGCGAGGAAAATACGTCAATTTCTTCGATTCGGATGATTTGATGTATCCGCAACACCTTGAACAAGCGTATAGGTATTTGAGGAAATCGAGTCCGCCCAGAGTGCTATGCTTTCCTTTTGAATATTTGGATTCGAAGGGCAATCACCTTTTCACCAGAAAGGGTTTTGAGGGAAGATTGAACGAGCGCATCTTGGAGACCAATTTCATCTCGGTCAACAGTGCATTTATTGCTAGAGATTTGCTCATTGATGATCTCCGTTTTAGTTCCGATAGGAAATTCAGAGTAGCTGAGGATTGGTACTTCTTCATTCGTCTTTCCATGGAATGTGAAATCCAAGGTGTACAAGAAGCCACGCATGCCTACTTCGTGCACGAAGAAAATACGATGAGTCAAATTTCGTCGGAAGACTACAAAATTGCCTTTGGTTATTTTGAGAACTTATTTGCTTCAGAGTACAGCTCGAATCCTTCTGCCATTAGATCAGTAAAGAGCGAATTCCTGTCGATGATGGCACTAACTTTTGCCTTGGAGAAGAAGCCTTCAACAGCAATTAAGTATCTGTTAAATTCCTTTATCCAGAAGCCCAGCAAAGTCTTTAGGAAGCGTACTCTTGGGATTTTGAAGAACCTGATGTAAGCCGCTTACTTGCCGCTTTTTAATTCAGCATAGGAAAGGAAGGAATGTGTTCCTCGCTTCACACCATACCTGGCCAGTGAGCCCAATTCAGGAAAAGGAGCATAAGATGAAATCAAGTCAGCAGCGCCGTAGAGTTCTTTCTCCGTAATGCGGTACGACTTGTCTTTATCGTTCCATTTCCATTCAATCAACTGACCTTCCTCGAGCTTTTCATGAACCAGCATATCGAGTGTTGGAATCGGAGGCAAGCCAAAGGTGTACATCTTGTGCAGTGGAGGGTTATCGTCGACTATGATGCGAGAAAAGCCATTGTCGTAGGCTTCGCGAATGCGTGAAGCGTGGTTGATGTGACAATCGAAGAAGGCGAGTGAATTACTCAAATCTTCAGACGAAAAATCGTAGGTGCCCCAATCGCGCTCCGTGTAAACTGCCTTCGGGCATTTGTATCTCAACTTTCCAAAGCTCACGTCGAAGCAGAAAATCTTTGCCTCTGGATTCGCCTTGTGCATGATGAAGGTCGACATGCCTTTCCAAACTCCACTTTCAACAATGACGCTTGGCTTTAAGGTGCGAATGGCGAAAAACAGTAAAAGTGAATTGTTAAAGGTGGCTCCACCTTGGTTGTTCTTAAAAGGTTTGTTGTTGAATACCTCAAAGAAATCTTCAATGAGTTTGACCATTACTTCTTGCGTCGCATCCGATCTTTTGAAGCTCTCCTTAGAATATCGTAAGAGCACTTCAGCCAATTCATGGTTGAGCCGAGCTCTTAATTCTGGTGACTTCATGTAGGATCGCTCCGGATCATCCCATGGAGCATATACTCCTTTCGATGCCGCTTTTCGATAGAAGTGGAGAGGGATTTTGAGGAGATCGATTATACTAGACATGGATTCATTTTGGTGTGACGAAAATAGAATTTGTGCGTGATAACACTCAAAATTTCCAGCGAAACTTCAGTGCAATAGCCGCTCAAAGTCAGCCTCTAGAGCGTGACGCTATTTGAGTAATTTTGTAGTAAGCTATGGACGTCAATTCCAGACTATTCAAAACCTTTCGGAACGTTAAGTATTTCGTGACTTCCTATTGGTCGCCTCAAACGGGTTTGGCCAAGAAGTACCCGAAGGTTGTGCAGCTCCCTATGACCTACCTGTGTAACTCACGATGTGTGATGTGCAACATCTGGAAAATGGATTACTCGAATGAATTCGATTTGACTGAATTTGAAAAATTCATGGCTGACCCACTCTTCAAAAAAGTAAGAGCCTTAGGGATCAATGGGGGAGAGCCAACTTTAGTAAAAGAATTACCCAAATACGCCGAGGCGATTCTGCGCCTTCCGTCTCTCAAATATTTGAACATCATCACCCACGGCTTCAACCACAAGCCCATGTTTCCTGCGCTCAAGGAAATTTTTAGACTCTGCAAAGAGAAGGGAGTGAAATTCCATGTCTCCATCAGTTTGGACGGATATGGGAAAACACATAATGTGGTTCGAGGTAAGAATGTCTTTCCCAAAACAGACTATTCCATTAAGGAAATCATGCAGAACAAACATCTGTACTGCGACAGCATAGATGTGGGTTGCACGGTGATAAAACACAACGTTGATCAAATGATTGAGTTGGATGAATACGCAAAGCGCAACCTATTCGATATCAAGTATAGGGTTGGAATTGAGAACAAAAGAATTGAGTCGAATAAGTTGATGGACCAGTTTTCGGTTCTAATGGATAAGAGCGTTCAAAGCAGCACTGAGTTTTTTCATTCGCGCTACTTCGAGGCGAAAAACTTCATGGTGAAATTCAAATACTTCGCCTTGTACCATTTTCTCTCTGCCGACAAAAAAGAGCGCTTGCTTGGCTGCGATTGGAAAGAGGAAGGATTGACCATGGACGCTCGAGGTGATCTTTATTACTGCGCTGTGG
>CAXAIH010000129.1:0-6333 GCA_963968755.1 uncultured Flavobacteriales bacterium | reverse complement strand
CATCAAGGTCGCTGTTGCGTTCTTTGAACTTTTCTTTGGCTGCATCAAGAAGTTCATTCTTCTGCTCAATTTTAATATTGAACTCACGAATTCTTTTCTCGGCCAATTGGATTTCCAGATTTTGGTATTCGATCTCTTTTGAAAGGGCTTCAAACTCACGGTTGTTCCGCACGTTGTTCTGCTGCTCTTGGTATTTTTTGATCAAGGCGTTGGCGTCCTTGATGGAAATGTTCTTGTGGCTAATCTCTGTGTTTAGATCTCCAGCTTCCGCTTCCATGCGATCAATTCTTTGCTGAAGAATCTCTAAATCAGCTTCAAGATCTTTAACCTCTAGTGGAAGTTCACCGCGCATCATGCGAATCTTGTCGATTCTTGAATCAACCAATTGAAGGTCGCAAAGAGCACGGAGCTTATCTTCGGTGTTAGCCGTTTTACTAGCAGCTTTTTTTGCCATGTGTTTATCTATAAGTATTGTACTGGCGAAACTTGACTCGCCAAATGGACGGCAAAATTAGCAAAATTTTGGCTTAAATGCTCCTTAATCACTTCAGCTACAAATTGCTCCGATTCGTAATGTCCGGGGTCCACAAGAAAGAGTTCATTATTCAGGTCGAGAAAGTGATGATAACCAATGTCGCCTGTTAGGAAAACATCAGCGCCAGCCCTCAGTGCATCTTGACAAAGGAAGTCGCCACTGCCGCCACAGATGGCAACTTTCTTAATCTGTTTGTTTGGCTTTTCATTAAAGCGAAGCTTGGGCTGCCCGAATACCTTCGAAGCCAATTTAAGAAAGGCATTTGCCGACATTCCCTCCTCAAATTCCCCAATGAGTCCTGATCCTCTCAACTGATTTTCATTTTCCAGCTCAACCAAATCGTAAGCAATCTCCTCATAGGGATGTGCTTCAAATAGGGCTTTTAGAATTTTGGAGACTTGATGTTTTTCAAGAATCACTTCGAGCTTGTCTTCGGCTTCGTAATGTCTTCTGTCGATTTCGCCAACATGCGGCTTGGTTCTGATTCCTGCACGAAAACTTCCTGTTCCTGCAACTTTAAACGAACATTCTGAATAATCACCAATGTGACCAGCTCCTGCTTCAAAAAGTGCATTTTTCACTTCGTCGCTCTTCGCATGTGGACAATAGGTATGCAGTTTCAAGAGGCCTTCTGATTGCTTTCTCAGCACCTGAACGCCAGTTAATCCAAGTTTTTCAGCGCTTCGTCCATTTCCCCCATACAAACAGTTATCGAGTGCCGTATGCGTCGCGTATAAGGCAATCTTGTTTTCGATCAGCTTTTCAACTATGCGTTCTACATGGGTGGAGGCGGTGATTCTCTTGAGAGCTTTGAAAATCAAAGGATGATGAACAACAATCAAATTCGCGTCAAGGGAGAGTGCTTCTTCAATCACGCTATCCGCGCAATCGTGGGCACACAAAACGGCTTTGATCTCTCTGTCCTGCGAACCAATCAAAAGGCCCGCATTGTCGTAACTCTCTTGAAGTCTGAGCGGAGCGAAGTCCGTAAGTACTTCACATATCTCTTTAAGTTTCATAAGATTCTCAATCTATCAAATTTAAGCCCACCATACAAGGCACTTAGGGTGTCAAAAATGGTAATTTTACCGCCTTGCTGATGGAATTCCTGCGATTCATATTATATCCGATTTCAATCCTCTACGGATTGATCACCGCTTTTCGAAACTTCCTTTTCGATTTAGGCATACTTCCCAGCACCGCCTTTAGGCTGCCCATCATCTCTATCGGAAATTTATCGGTGGGTGGAACAGGCAAGTCCCCAATGGTGATGTACCTCATTCAATTGCTGAAAGACGATCACAACATTTCGAGCTTGAGCAGAGGCTATGGAAGAAGTGGTACTGGCTTTTATCTCGCCGACGACAATTCCGAAACACGAACCCTTGGCGATGAACCTATGCAAATCCACCGCAGGTTTCCGAAGGTTCCTGTCGCTGTGGATGCCAACCGACGTCGGGGAATCCGCAGATTGATGAAGAAGTTTCCTGAATTGGGTGGTGTAATTCTCGACGATGCCTTCCAGCACCGCTATTTGATGCCCGGCGTGTCGATTCTACTGACCAGCTACGACAAGCTCTACATCAACGACTATTTGCTCCCCACAGGAACCTTGCGTGAGTTTCAATCGGGAGCGAAAAGGGCCGACATCATCATTGTGACCAAAGCACCGCGCTTATTGTCTCCGATTGATCGACGCTTGATCAGTCAGAAGTTGAAACCCAAACCTTATCAGCAAGTATTTTTCTCCTACATCAAATACAAGGCGATTGCGCCGGTGTTTAACGACGATATGGAGAAGGTGAAGCTCAACTCCAAACTGGAAGTTTTGCTGGTGACTGGAATTGCGAAATCCGATGGACTCTTTTATTACTTAAAAGACAAGGTGAAGCGCGTGACACACTTGAAATTTAAGGATCATCACAATTTTGAGATGAACGATATTGTGAAGATTCGAAACAGCTTCGAGAAAATTTCAGGAGAGAACAAAATCATTTTAACTACAGAGAAAGACGCCATGCGTCTGAACTATCCAGCGATTAAGGAAGAGCTTGGGGATTTACCTTTGTACTACATTCCCATCAGAATAGAAATGCACGAACGCGACAAACATATTTTTTGTGAACGGATCATTGACTTCATACGCCGAAATTGAGGCGACCGGTAAAGCTTTAAAAGCACTCTTAAATCAAAAACCGCAAATAGGAATCGTTCTCGGAACGGGTCTCGGAGGTTTGGTGCGCGAAATCGAAATTATCCAGGAAATATCCTACTACGACATTCCAGACTTTCCTCTCAGCACCGTTGAAGGACACGAAGGCAAACTGATCGAAGGAAGGCTAGGAGGGAAGAACGTACTCTGCATGCAGGGACGCTTCCATTTCTACGAAGGTTATTCTATGGCTCAAATCGTTTTCCCAATTCGGGTCATGAAATGGCTCGGAATCGACGGACTCGTGGTGTCGAATGCCAGTGGTGGGGTAAATCCAAACTTCGAAATCGGCGACATTATGGTCATCAAGGACCACATCAATCTCTTTCCTGGAAACCCACTCATCGGACCAAACATCTCTGAACTTGGACCACGGTTCCCAGATATGAGCGACGCCTACGAAGAGAGTTGGAGAAAGCTCGCCTTCGAAATTGGTGAAGAACTGGGCATCCGCTTAGTGGATGGAGTGTACGTTGGTCTTACCGGACCCACTTTGGAAACGCCACATGAGTATTTTTACATCAGAACCATTGGTGGAGATGCGGTTGGAATGTCAACAGTTCCTGAAGTAATCGCTGCACGACATATGGGCTTACCTTGCTTCGCGATGTCGATTGTAACGGATCTTGGAGTAGATGGTAAAATTGAAGTGGTGACACACCAAGACGTTCAGGCTGTAGCTGAAGTTGCAGAGCCCAAAATGACACGAATTATAAAAGAGCTGATATCAAAAATCTAATTCTCATAGCGCTTGCAATTCAAGTAAGTGTTCTCTCCGCTCAGGATGAGAAGCAACTTGAGCTCATTGGGCGGTGGAACCTCGACAGTCTGCCACAAACCAACGGAGGAGCAACCTTCAATGAGATTTGGGGTTTTAAGGTAAATGGAGCTGAATACGCTGTAGTTGGTTCTACCCGAGGAGCTCACATCATTACCCTGGACGATGGTGAGCCACATCAGTTGTTTCGTTTGGATGGAGCGGTAAATGGAACGCAGCACGTGCACCGCGATTATCACACCTACAAAAACTACCTCTACACCGTTGCCGATCAGGGATTCTCGAGTCTGCAAATTTTCGACCTAAGCGAACTTCCCAATAAGATTACGACGGTTTATGATTCGACATATCCGATCATCAACGCGCACAACATCTTCATAGACACCACGAGTGGTCATCTTTATTCCTGCTTGGGTGGCTTGAATGTAAATGGAAACCGCGTGGCCAACGACGTCAGCATTTTTGATCTATCGAATCCGGAAGAACCTGAGCTTTTGCTGCGCGACACTGATATTCCTTGGTGGAACTTCGCTGGTGTGCACGATGTTTATGTTCGCAACGACACGGCCTATTTAAACACCCAGTTCGATGGCTTGGTGGTGGCCGATTTCTCGGACTTGAACGACCCAAAACTTCTTGGACGACTTACGGTGTACCCAGAGAGTGGATATAACCACAGCGGTTGGTTACACGAAAGTGGAGAGTTCTATGCCATGGCCGATGAAACGCACGGTACGCGCATAAAAATTGTGGATGTCCGCGACTTCGATAATATGGAAGTGATTGCACTCTTTGGTTCTGAAACCACCGACTATTCCATTGTGCACAACCTGATTTTCCAAGGCGACTCCCTCTATGTCAGTTACTATGCGGATGGCGCCTACATCTATGATCTTAGCGATCGAGAGAATCCAGAGCTAGCTGGCTTCTACGATACCAATGAACTGATTCCTGATGACGGTCGATACGACGGATGTTGGGGAATCTATCCGATGCTCCCGTCTAGGCGTATCATCGCTTCCGACCGACAAAACGGATTGTATGTGTTTGAGCTTTCGCAAGAAATCAAAGTATTCGACTATTTCTCTATTGAGGGCAACTTCGTTGATCGCGAATTGTATCTGAATGTAGACGGGCCGCTAGAAAGAAGCTACGACTTCACGCTCTACAACTACTCCGGCCAGAAGGTGGGTTACGGCTTGCTTGACGTCGGTAGAAACAAAATTGACCTAAGCTCTCTGTTCGCGAACGGACTCTACTTCGCTGAACTGAGCGACGGCTATCAAAAAGAAGTGTTTAAAGTATTCAAAGGAGAATGGAGCACCTACTAAAAGGGAAATATGAGGCTGTAATTGGGCTTGAAGTTCACGCGCAGTTAACCACCAATTCCAAAGCTTTTTCTTCCGACAAAAACGAATATGGATCAAGTCCGAATTCGAACGTCAGTGAAATTTCACTCGGAATGCCTGGAACCTTGCCACAATTTAATGGCTCTGTTTTAGGCCACGCCATCAAACTCGGCCTGGCCCTTGGGAGCGAGATCCGACAGGAAAACCGTTTCGATCGCAAGAACTACTTCTACGCCGATTTACCGAAGGGATATCAGATTACTCAAGATCCTGGTCCCATTTGCACCGGTGGTAGCATTCAGGTGAAAACCTCGGAAGGAACCAAAGAAATTCAGATTACCCGCATCCATATGGAGGAGGATTCTGGAAAAAGCATCCACGATCAAGATCCAAACAACTCACTGGTTGATTTGAACAGGGCAGGAGTGCCATTGCTTGAAATCGTTTCTGAACCAGATCTCAGAACAGGGGAGGACGCATACCAATACCTTACGGAAGTGCGCAAGTTGGTGCGTTACCTCGAAATTTGCGATGGCAATATGGAGGAGGGAAGCATGCGCTGTGATGCAAACGTTTCCGTTCGCTTGAAAGATGCTCCAGAGTACGGACGTCGTGTTGAGGTGAAGAACATGAACTCCATTCGTAATGTGCAGCGCGCCATTGAATATGAAGTAGGTCGTCATATTGAGATGATTGAAAAAGGAGAAGAAATCAAGCGTGAAACGCGGAGCTTCGATGCCGTGAAGGGAACCACCTTCGGAATGCGTTCGAAGGAGATGGACAACGATTACCGCTTTTTCCCAGAGCCCGATTTGTTGCCTGTTCTTGTGAACGCCGAAGACATCGATCGGATGAAATCGAAGATGCCTGCTTTACCGAACGAGCTTCATGCGAAATACACAAAAGAGCTTGGCCTCAGCGAATACGATGCAGGAGTGATCATCGATTCAAAAGAGATCGCCCTCTACTTTGAGGATATGATCGAGCACACCAAAAACTACAAGGCTGCTGCCAATTGGTTGAGTGGCGACATCAAATCCCACTTGAATAAGCACGGCATCGACATTCAGCATTTCCCGATTCGTTCCTCCTATATGGCTGAGATGATCACGATGATCGATGAAGACAAGATTTCCTATTCCTTGGCCGCGCAGAAGCTTTTTCCAGCCATGATTGGCGAACCAAAAACATCTCCATTCCAGCTTGCCTTGAAGCTCAACCTGGTTCAGGAGAGCGACGAGTCAGCATTGATGGAATTAGTAGACGAAGCCTTAGCTGCTTTTCCCGATAAAGTAGAAGAATACAAAAATGGCAAGAAAGGTCTGATTGGGTTGTTCATGGGAGAGATTATGAAGAAGTCCAGAGGTAAAGCCGACCCGAAAAAAACAAATCAACTGCTGCGCGAAAAACTAGAAGCATGAAAACCTTGAGCATTAAAAATAGCATCCTTCCCTTACTT
>CAXAIH010000128.1:0-6344 GCA_963968755.1 uncultured Flavobacteriales bacterium | reverse complement strand
TTAGACCTCCGTGCCTGAGAAATCTAGCCTTTACTGCTCACTAGATGCACGACGGTCGTTTTGCTACCCTCGAAGAGGTGGTAGATTTTTACAACGATGGGGTAGAAGCAAATTCTCCGAATGTCTCCGCAATTATGATAGAGGATAGAGGCGTAGCGAATGGCTTATTCCTTTCAGATGAGGAGAAAAAGCAGCTCATCGCCTTTCTTCGTACCCTCGATGATTACGATTTCATTGCAGATCCTCGACATAAGCCCGAGTAAATCGTTCAAAATCACATCTTTTCCTAGAAGTAGATCGTAATATTCACTTAAAGACGATGAACTTCCCCAGTTCGCTTCACTTCGAATCTCAAGTGCCCTTTGCCAATATGTATTTAACGACTAGATTTCTGTCTTTGATGATTGCCCTATTGTGGGGACTTGAGTCCAATGCTCAGTGTCCTCAAATCATTGATGGGAATGGAGCAGCAAGCGCAAACCCGCAATGGGTGAGTTGCAGCGGCGGTGCCTTCAATTTGTTTATTCAAGGAAATCAAGCCATCGGCAGTTGCATCATCAATTGGGGGGATGGCAGTCCGAACAGCACTGGTGCGTCCAAAGTCCCAACCGGATTTGTGTCGTACAATTATGACGCGGCGCAAGCAAACTATACGGTAACACTTAAGGAAACTTCTTCAGGATGTGTGGTTAGCGGTACGGTTATCATGGAAGAAGCAGTGAATGCCGCCATTCAGATTCCACTTGGCGGAGTTACGGCAGTTTGTGCACCTGGTACGATGTCCTTTCAAAATGCGAGTACCATGGATCCTCCAATACAAACTTTATTTGGGATTTTGTAGATGAAACCGCTACGGGTCCCTTTAACAGTGCGAATACCGGTGCAGTTGTGAATCACACCTCTCAAAGGAATACGATAAACTGTGCTACGACAGTAACCTTAAGTGACGAGAACTTTTGCTCCTTCGGAACGCATACGGTTGCCTCCTTTAATCCGATTCAGGTCTACGACATTAGGATAAGCTCCTTGTCGTCACCTATTACGGCGGGAGCTTATGAAATCGCCATTGTTTGGGAGTGGCAGGACCCTCAAAGAAATACGAAGAGAAAAAAACCATCTCAGCTCTTCATTCCCTGTCCAGCCTTTTAATCTATCTGAATTTCTTCCCCAAGAAATTTGGGTTGCGTATCCAATAGGTAAAGGTCTAGGAAGACCTTGATTCGCGCAAATTTTTCACGTTGGCGAGTTAGCCATCCTCCAGCTTGACTCACATTTCGAGCATTGTAGCCATAAGCTTCAACCCCTTTGTTGCGTGCTATAAATACAGCGCGCTCATTTTGAAAAGCTTGGGAGATAACAATGAAGCTATCTTGTCCAAACACCTCTTTTGCCCGAACCATGGAATCAAAGGTTCTGAAGCCAGCATAATCTAAAATGATCTTTGAATCCGGAATGCCTTGCTCCATGAGCATGTTCTTAAAGTCTCGAGGTTCGTTGTATTTCTTGGTGCCATTGTCGCCAGAAACTAAAATGTATTTGACCTTTCCAGAACGATAAAGACGCACGGCAGCCTCAATTCGGTATTTAAAGTAATGGTTCATCCTGCCTCGCTGAACCCATTTGCTTGTGCCAAGAACGACACCAACATTGCAATTGGGCAGACTTCCGAAGTCTTCTGTGCAGTAGGGCTCCGAATAGCTTGTGACCTTGTCACTCATTTCCATAATCAGAAGATAGAAAGAGAAGAAAAGGACGCTAGAAACAAGTATAATCCGCAGAGCAGCACTTAGGAACTTTCTCATCTAATAAGAGTCACATGTCCATTGAAGAGGACATTTCCGAGTTGCACGGCATAGAAGTATACGCCTTCCGATACTTGGTTTCCCGAGAATGTTGTTCCATCCCAAATATGACTAGGTGGATTGGATCGATAGACTTCAACACCCCAACGGTCGAAGATGCGCACCTCGGTGCAATCATAGAATCGGTTGTTGTTCGTAATGTCGAAGAAATCGTTTACTCCATCACCATTTGGTGTAATTACATTGGGGAGTTCAAAATCAAGAAATTTTTGCAAGCCATCGGCCGTAAACCGTCGCCCCGAAGTGTCGACGCAGCCATTTGTATAGGCGTAGAGAGTGACATTTTCACTGCTGCCATATTCTAGGGTCATTTCAATATTGTTCTCCTGTAAGACGATGTTTTGAAATTCCCAGCGAATACTATCTGCATCAACGCTGGCATTTTCGAGCTCAACTACGGCATTGTCGCAATCGGCCTTAATAACACCAGTTAAAATGGCTTCTGGAGCTGGCTTGATGTTGATGTCTACAATATTCGAATCGCGGCAACCATTGGCGTCTTCTACAATTAACTGATACATGATTGGATAGGGAGGTTGAGCAATAGGTTCCTCAAAGCCTGAGGAGTCTAATCCAACGGAAGGACTCCAGCTAAAGGTGTAGGGCTCGGTCCCTATGAGTTGGCTCAATCCCAGTTGTACGGTATCGCCCAAACAAAGATCGTCTATAGGCTTTAAGCTAAACCTGAAGTAGTCTATGTCAACAGTATCCAGAGTAATGCAGTTGTTGCTGTCCGTAACCTGAAGGATAAACTGCAACGGACTAGAAATTAAGGCCGTTGGATTTGCACTGCTCGGATCATCCAGAAAGGAGCCATTTGTCCAATTCGTGAAGTTCCCCGGAGCGCTTGTTGGGCTTCCCCCAATTTGAATTTGTTGACCAACGAAACACACTACCTGGTCTGGACCAGCATCAGCGCGTGGTAAAGGGTTTACAGTAATGTATGTACTGTCAACAGAACTGCAACCGAAGGCATCAAAACCTCGAACTTGGAAGCCTGTTCGAACAGCAACCTGAGCAATTGGATTCGGACTTGTGCTGTCATCCAGGAAGATGGCAGGAGACCATCGGTAACTTTCGCCACCACTTGCACTCAGTTGAACCGCACTTCCAAAACACAAAGCCGCATCATTTCCTGCTTGGATAGTCGGAAGCGGGTTTATGCTTATCTCAATATCGCCAGAAGCATCACACACACCATTCGTAATAGTCGCGGTGTAGGTGGTTGTTACCGTTGGGTTCACCAATGGAGTGTTGGAAATTGGGTTGGAAAGCGCGGTGAAAGGTGTCCACAGAATACTTGAACCACCACTGGCCTGGATTTCAATTCGATCTCCAATGCAAATCGCAGTGTCATTCGAAAGTGTCAGCACAGGCTGAGGAAGAACCGTAACAATGGAGGAGTCTCGACCAAAACATCCTAGTCCGTTCGATACCTCTACAAAATACTCTCGGGTGATGCTCGGGAATACAATGGGTTCAAATGAGCTGACATCGTCAATCTGAGTGTTTGGACTCCAGTTGTAGTTGAATGCAGGATCGTTTACATATTGGACGGAATCTCCTTCGCAAATGGTGGTGTCGAATAAGTTGATGATTGGATTCGTGAAGACATTTACAAAAGCACTGTCTTCATCCGCACAGCCGTTGGTGTCTGTTATCGTAAGGATGTAGAGTGTCGTGTCGTCAACAGTGGACGTTGTGATCAAGGCGTTCGGATTAGAAAGGCTGTCGGCAGGGGACCATTGGATCGAAGCAATTACACCAGATGTTAGACTTCCAGTAAGTTGAACAGAACCACCAGTGCAATACGAGCTCACTTCCGGTGTCACATCTATTTCAGGGCGCGCCTTTACTCGAACGCGAACACTGTCAATGCCAAAACAAGCTCCATTAGAAGTGTTCACTACATAGGTGAAGTCGGTGGTTGGTTGCGCAGTTGGATTAGCCAGAGTTGAATCATCCAAGAAGAAGTTTGTCCAAGCAAATTGTGTTCCTGCAAATCCAGTAGGGTTTCCACCAAGTACTATGCTTCCTGGATTACAGAAAAAGGTATCCAAACCTGCGTCGGTAGGTACAATAGAATCTACGATGATGAGCGCTGTATCCACATTGCTGCAATTGGCAACGGTAGTCCGGTTTCCAAGCAAAGAGAAAATGAGGGTGTCTCCAGCAGTTGCATGACTTACAAATGGGTTTCGAATGTTGGAGGCACTCAAGAAATTCGCCACAGGACTCGATGACCAGCTGTAGCTAATTCCAGTTCCGCTTGTGGCATCGAGTTGAACCGTATCGTTCCTACAAAGGAAAAGGATGCTGTCTGTTTCTATAATTGGTTTCGGACTAACAGCTATGGTGAGGGTATCAGAGGCTTGACATGAATTGGTGTCCGTTCCAATCACGATGTAGGTGGTTGTATCTAGCGGACTAGAAATTACGGAGTTTCCAATACTGTCGCTTAATGTTGTGAAAGGAGTCCATTCGTAGTCAACTGCTCCTATCCCTCTCAGAAGGGTGGTGTCGTCTTCGCAAACCAGCGTTCGACCAGCCAGCATTTGCGCATTAGGAAGCGCATTTACCGTTACCTGCAAACTATCCAGCGTACTACATCCATTTCCTGCAGTAACGGCAACACGCAGCGTGTAAACCCCTGGACCAGGTGGAGTAAATATCGGATTGGCAGCGGTGTCATTGTCTAGATTCGCTGAAGGGCTCCATAAGAAGTCGGCACCTACTTGCCCTGTGGGACTCCCGCCAATTCTTATGGTTTCACCGAAACAGATGGCGGTGTCGTTTCCCGCATCCACAAGCGCTGGGTTGAAGATCGTAATGGTTACGCTGTCAATTGTTGGGCAAGGCGAGCCATCTGTAATGGTCACAACAAAGGTTTGGGTAGTAAGAATATTGACGTTTGGATTTCGAATGTTCGTGGCACTTAAGCCTGTTGCAGGGGACCATGCGTAAGAAGTTCCACCGGAGGCATCTAGTTGAATGACATCTCCCAAGCAAATCGTGGTGTCGTTTCCGGCAGCTGCATTTGGGTTGGTTGCTAGGGTAACAAGTACAGAATCAACAACACTACATCCGAGTGAATCTTGGACCTGCAATGCATATTTGGTTGTAGAAGTTGGAAAGGCAAGTGGGTTCGCAACCGTATCAAAGTTAAGGCTAGAGCTTGGGGTCCATTTCAGAATGGAAAAAGGCGGAGCCGTTGGATTTCCACCCAATTGAATGGTATCACCAAGACATATCGTTGTGTCATTTCCAGCATTAAATTGCAGCGTTCGGATCGTCGTCGATAAATCAATGGGATCTGAAGGACAAGAGTTTTTGGAAAGGGCGCGCACTTGAACCGTTCCTCCAGGTCCATTTCCCCATTCTACGGTAATCCTCGGTCCCGTTCCACCGGAGGTTTGTGTTCCTCCAACGATGGTCCAGTTGTAGGTTGCTCCTGGCAAAGAATCGGTGAAGTATGTTTCCACTTGACCTGCACACAGATTCGTTTGGCCAGTGATGGATTGCGGTCCTTGAAACGGTTCTACCGTGATCCGGTATACTTCAGAGGCTGATTTTGGAAAGCAGCCATCATCAGCAACGGAGGCCGTAAACTGATAGGGGAGGGAGCGTCCTTGGCCACATCCAGTATTCCAGCAGAACTCTGATGTTGCTGTGGTGGAGGTGAAGGTAAATGCTGAGGCCGTAGCGGCTGGGTTCGTTACGCTTGAGTTAAAGATGCTTCCATTGATGTTCGTCGCGAAATTCAAACTATCGCCATCTGGATCTTGGAAAGTGACGTCGAAACATAAAGTGTCTCCTTCCTCAATGGTGTAAGAAGTTTGTCCACTGGAACCTACGTTCGAAAGTTTCGGTCGGGTGTTTGGACGACAACCGGAGAGCACCTGAAACTGATAGTGCCTTCTTGACAAACCAACCAAATCGCCATTGCCATTGAGCTCTTTGATTTGAATGGTAACGCCGTAAATACCGGTGTTGGGGGAGAAGTATTCTGTGTATCCGGTAAAGGCATTTACAAAGGAATATCCGCTTGCTCCGAAAGGCTGATTTACGTTGAAGCCGGGTAAGTAGGTAACCAATGATGGTGGCCAAGAGTAATTGGCTGGTTGCGGCGTACCTGAATTGATAGCGTCTCCATCGAAGGGATGTTCGAAAGAGAAGAGCAACTGATCGCCGTCTGGGTCAATAGCGGTATTGAGCACTGGAATGGTGTCGCCCCGGCAAATGAATGGAACGGATAAGTCGGCAAATACAGGCGAACTGTTTCCTGAAAGGGGACCTGAAGTCCATGCGTAGTAGATAACGCCCGAACCACTGGAAGGAGGTTGAGGAGAGCTGATGTTGGTAAGCACATTCCTACAGCATTTATCGAAGATGAAATGATAGCCGGAAAAGGTAATCGGAAGGTCTACACTTCCTCTGTAAATCACCTCATACACACAAACACTGGTTGGAGGTGCGGGGCAG
>CAXAIH010000127.1:0-6345 GCA_963968755.1 uncultured Flavobacteriales bacterium | reverse complement strand
ATCCATAAATGGCACGCCATATCCGCACGAAGTCTGAACCAAAACGATGTCTAGTACAAAGATGTTTCGCGCTCCTCCGTTTTCCGGAAAGTGTCCGTAAAGCTCGGCCCATTCTTCATCGCGTGGATGAATCACTTTCGCCATTCCATAAAGCCTAAGAATGTTTGGGTGTTTCTCGAAAGAACAGAACATGACCGTCATGCGGCCATTTTCCTGAACGTGGGCTGAGGTTTCGTTCCCGCTGCCAGTTAGGTTTAGCCAGGCAACTCGATGTTCACTCAGAACTTTAAAGCTTTCAATGCCCTTAGGCGACAGATTGACCTTGCCTTCATTGGGCGCTGTAGCAACAAAGTAGATGTGTTGCTCTCCTATAAAGCGTGCTTGCTGTCTTGGAAGATGGTCAAATTTTCCCATGGCTCTAAATTAGGATTTTACCGCCGTAGTCGCAGGGTATTCGCCGAGTGCGCAGTGGTTAGATAACTAGTAAACCAACAACCTCGGCTCAGTCATCTCCTCCATGGCGTAAAGTACACCTTCACGACCTAAACCACTGTCCTTAACACCATAAGGCATATTGTCGATGCGGAAGCCAGGAACATTGTTCATGTCTTAAGCAATAAATTACGGCATCAAAAAACAGCAATTTTTAAAGGAAAGAATCGGCCTTAAGATTCAGCCATTCCATAGCAGCTCCCGCAAGTAAATCCGACTTAATTTCATCGGAGTAAGGCATCGATTTGATCAGCTTGCTAGGCTCTAATTCTCCCAATGGGAAAGGGTAGTCGCTGCCGAGGGCAACGCGCTTGGATCCCCAAATGTCCAGAATGTAATCCAACATCTTAGGTTCATGAACCAAGCTGTCGAGCCAGAACTTGCCCAAGTATTCGCATGGATTAACATTATTGTCGACTGCGCAAAGGTCAGGTCGAACATTAAAGCCATGTTCAATTCGGGCGATGGTAGAAGGAAAAGATCCTCCTCCGTGGGCAAAAGCTACACGAAGGTTTGGAAGACGCTCGAACACGCCGCCAAAAATCAATGATGAGATGGCTCTTGATGTTTCGGCTGGCATTCCCACCAACCAAGGCAACCAATATTTTTGCAAATCCTTTGTCCCCATCATTTCCCAGGGATGAATGAAAATGGCCATGTCTAAATCCTGACAAGCTTCGAAAATCGGGAAGAAGACATCTTCACTCAAGTTGAGCTGATTCACATTGGAGCCAATTTGGATTCCGGCCAAGCCGATCTCCTTGCAACGCTTCAATTCTTGAATTGCCAGGGCGGTGTCTTGCATAGGGATCGTCCCCAAACCGATGAAGCGTTTTGGATACAGGCTGCATATTTCAGCGATGTGATCGTTCAGGAATTTCGAGACCTCTAGACAGTCTTTTGGTTTTGCCCAATAGGAAAACATCACCGGAACAGTACTCAGCACTTGCACGTGAACTCCGTGCGTATCACATTCTGATTGCCGCGTTACTGGATCCCAACAATTCGATTCCACTTCACGAAAGAAGTGATCGTCCTTCATCATGCGCGCACAACAATTTTTGTTGTGATCTAAATGGATGAATCCTCCGTAGCCGAATCGTTCTTTGAAATTTGGAATGTACTTGGGTAAAATGTGGGTGTGAATATCTACTGTAAGCAATGGGCTAGGATTTTTCAGGTCGGGGATAAGCTTTAAAAGTTCCAGTGGTGGTGGCAATCAATTCGTCTGAGCCTTCTTCCCTAATTTCTCCTCGAGCGAATATGATGCTTTTGCCTGCTTTCGTTACAAGTCCAGTTCCCACGAGAGTAGCGCCGGTATGTGCGGAATTCAAAAATTGAATCTGAAGATCTAGGGTTGCTACTTGCTTGTTTTCTTCACTACTAACTGTGAGTGCTGCTGCACCGAGAATCTGATCCGCAACTCCAGCAATTAGCCCACCGTGGGTGTAATTTGGGAGGGCTTCATGTTTCTTAAGAAGGGTCATGCGATATTCAACATGTCCTTTTGAGATGACTTTCAATTTCAAGCCGTGCTCACGGCCAAATTCATTGACTTCGTTGTAGGCAGAGATGATCGTATTCACTTATCTGAAAAGTGTTGGGTGATGATCTCTTGGGCCAGTTTATTCTGTGGAGTATAACGCGTATTTCCCGGGCCGCCAGCTTTTCGGTGTTCAGCATGCCATTTCAAAATAATGGCTCCAACCAACCAAGGTTCATTCCAGATGCCTTCGAAAAAGCCTGTGTAGGCAATTGCTTGAAGCTTTTCGTTAAATTCTCCGTGGTGTGCAGCATCCCAAGGACGGGCTAAACCTTTTTCCATGCTGCGGTAACCTAATTCTGTAAACAAGATTTGTTTTTCTTGTTCTTGAGAGAAGTCCGAGAGTTCTTCGCTCCAGCTTTCCCAGGAAGATTTTACGCTTTGCGTGCTTGGATTCGCACTGCTGTCGAGGGGAAAGTAGGCGTTAACTCCAATGACATCGAGCTCAGACCAGAAATCAACGTTTTGATAGTTGTCCCAGTTTGCCGCATAACTCATTTTGCCCTTGTACACTTCTCGAACATGGCAAATCAAGCTTGACCAAAAAAGAGGTTTTTGTCTCACAGAATTACTCAGTTCGGTTCCTAAACAGAAAAGTTCAACTTCCAAGGAATCAGCGAGTCTCGCATAGTCTAGAATAAACTTGGAATAGCTGCCTTCAAATTCTTTCCAGGACTCCCCGTTGGGTGGCTGAAAAGAACCTGTGTACAATCCTTGAGTCCACAAGTGGGGTTTCATGCATACGCGCATGCCCTGTTCTTTCGCAATTTGAATGCTCTTGACAATACCTGCACGCTGTTCTCCCCACCATTGAAATGGAAGGTTGTAAATAACTTTACTTCCGTCTTCCCGCACAAAGCCATAAGGCATGACACACAACCATTCAGCGCCCATTTCCTTAATGGGGTCGCAAGCCCACACACCGATTGGCTCGGGCGGGGCTTCCAGAGCAACACCTTTAATTTTTCCTGAAATATCCCAAGTCGAACTCTGATTATCGCAGATTTTAATCTTGTGAGCCGTATACCCATTCTTGCCAAGAAAAAGAAAGCCCAAGGAAGCTACTAAGAGCACAACCAGAACGGTTATATGAGAGCGATAGGTTCTTAACATTTTGAGGTACCAGGTGTTCTTTCAATTATAATGATTCTTCGAAGATTACACCTCATCATATGAATGAAGCTTTTTACATATCAACTTTCGAAGCCAAATGAGAATTCATTTTGCACTTGAGATTTATTTAGATGAAAGATGAAGGATGAATGTCTAGTCTGACATTCGCAGTCGGAAGAGCTTTTCGTGTCGCCCTCTTTGGGCTAGGAGAATCAGCGTGGACTTATTCACTTGGGCGCTCACTGCAGGTCGTGAAAGCAATCCTTCATCTTTTAAAGAAAGCAAGGACATGCGGGTATTGCGGCCTTCTACGTCGAGAGCTACCAAGGTGACGATGCTGTTGTTTTGTTTCGTGAAGGTGGCGAACCTTCCCACGGCGGGGTTCACTGCTAGGTTGAGGTTTTTAGGATTGTCGTTGAAAATGATGAAGATTTTGTCGCCTCGAGCCCCCAAGAGGTAAGAGTTGTAGAAGCCTCCATCATTTGTAGTGTGCTGACGTTTTGGAATTTTGTCGGTCCATTCAATTTGACCCTGTGCATTGATGTTCACTACAATGATGTCGTTGTGGTAGTAATGATTGGTGGTTTGCATAGTGGTCATGCCATTTGGTCCTTGACGTGAGTAGGAGACAACCTCCACGAAATATTGCTCGCCGATGAGCATAACGCCGCCATCATCTCGTAACACCATTTCATCCAATTCGTATTTAGTGAGACCAACTTCCTTGCCTTTGGCTTCTCGCTTCTTCGCTTTTTTCTTCGCTTTTTGAGAGAAATTTTGAGTCACGAAATCGATGTTGAACTCCTTCAAGCTTTGGGTAATCACCTCTTTTGTGAGTGGGTTTAGTCGCATAAAGTAGGATCCGCTCAAGCCCGACCTGTCAGTATTCGTATAAAATCCTGCACAAATCATTTCACCCTTTTGGTTGATGGCCAACTGCAAATCGCTGATGTATTTATCCTCGAGTTGCAATTCGAAATTTCTCTGATCTTGGCCGTTGTTGAAATAGCCCACAATCACGTAACCGTAGTTCTTTTCCCCATCTTTCGTTTCCTTCATCTTACCAACAAGCCCATCAGCGTAGCGCTTTCCTAAGACATAAAAATTCCCATCGCCATCGATGCGGGTGCTCTCAATAGCAAACAGATCTTCCTTGTACGGTATTTCGAATTCCTTTTCCCACTGGACTTCGCCCGTTGTGGAGGAGAATAGATTCACCTTCACCTTTTCAAATTCATTTTTCGCAAATGGGTAGTGGGTTATGATGGCCATGCGCTCTTTCCCTTTAGAGAAGCGTAAGTCAAAGTGGCCTTCGCTTTTGAAAAGACGTCCACTGCGTTTTACTGCGGCAATTTGCCTCTCTTCTCCAATGCGCTCCAAACTCTTGGGATTGATGTAGCTCAGGTATAGCTGCAGTTCGTCTTGAGAACGATTTAGGTACGAGCTGAAGAGCCAGAGTTTACCTGCATACAGAAATAAGTATTCGGGATTGTGATCCATTTCACCAAAGCTCAAGTCGAGCTGCTTGGGGTAAATTTCTTGCATGGCTAGATTGTAACGAACAACCCAATAACGTCGCCCTCTTTCTTTAAGAACATATAGGCCTGTGCTGTCGTAGCCAATGATTTCAGTAATACTCCCATGGTTCGATTTTAACTTCTCACTGCTTTCTATTTGCATGAAATCTTCAACATCTTGGGCACTTCCTGAAAGTGAAATGGCCAGCACCATGAAGAGCGCGGGAAATATGAGTACCCAAGTTCTCGAGAAATGTAAATTCCGAATTCGCTTCATTCTTAGCCTCCTAATTTAAGTCCTTTCCTAAATGCTTCTAAAGACTTTTGCCATTCTGCCGACAATCTTTGTCAGCAGTGGTGCATTGGAATGTACTATCATTGACATTAGTCTAATATCCATTGAACTTCTATTGTTCAAATGAAGGTTGTTATCATAGGAAATGGAGTCGCTGGAATAAGCACAGCGCGTCACCTCAGAAAACTCGATTCAGAGGTGGAGATTCTTGTGATTTCAGGGGAATCCAAGCATTTCTATTCCCGTCCAGCCTTGATGTACATCTTCATGGGGCATATGAAATATCAGCATACCAAAGTGTACGAAGATTGGTTCTGGGAGAAGAACAGAATCGACTTGAAGCAAGCTTGGGTAAATGATATTGACTGGAGTCAAAAACTCCTGAGGTTCGTGAATGGGGAGACCGAGGCTTTTGATAAGCTTGTGCTAGCTACCGGTTCTAAAACTGCCACCTACGATTGGCTAGGTCTGGACCTTAAAGGAGTTCAAGGATTTATAGGGCTAGAAGATCTTGCGCTCCTCGAGCAAAACATTGCTGATGCAAGAAAGGCTGTTATAGTAGGAGGTGGTCTTATTGGCGTTGAGCTTGCAGAAATGATTGCCAGTCGTGGCCTGCAGGTGGAGATGCTGATTCGTGAAGACCATTTTTGGGGAAATGTACTTCCGAAGGAGGAGGCTAAGCTTGTTGAACGTCATCTGGTAGAACATGGTATTCAGCTTCGGTTTAAGACCGAGCTCCGAGAAATTCTTGGAAAGGAAGGTCGAGCGACTGGCGTGAAAACCTCTGCCTCAGAAGTCATTGAGTGTGAATTGGTTTGCATTGCAACCGGCGTTCGGCCAAACATTTTGTTGGCGGCAAAAGCTGGGGTAGCCTGCAATCGTGGACTTTTGGTTGATGCGCACCTAAGGACGAGTGTTGAAGATGTGTATGCAGCTGGAGACTGTGTTGAATTTAGTTCACCCATTGAGGGAAGATACAATATTGAGCAGATGTGGTACACCGGAAAAATCATGGGTGAACAATTGGCCAGCACGATTTTGGGGAGAGCGACGGTTTACAATCCAGGCGTTTATTTCAATTCTGCAAAGTTCTTCGACTTGGAATATCAAATCTACGGACGGGTGAATAGGGATTCTAAAGATTCCTTTTATTGGGAGCATCCCAAGGGGAAGATTTGCCTTCGATTGGAACATAAGGATCAAAAGTTAGTTGCCATAAATGCTTTAGGAATTCATCTGCGACATCAAGTTGCAGATCAATGGATTCGCGAGTCAAGAAGCTTGACCTATTGTTTGAGTCGCTTTAATGATATCGTTTTCGACCCTGAGTTTTTTCGCAATCACGCCAAAGCAATTGCTTCGGCCTACGGTGAACAGTTTGGAAC
>CAXAIH010000126.1:0-6363 GCA_963968755.1 uncultured Flavobacteriales bacterium | reverse complement strand
ACTCAATACGTCGCACTTCTTCCGATCCTAGATCGAAATAGAACAAGCCACTACCATCTGTTCCGAAGAACATTACCCCACGCGCGGTATCTTCGACGAAGACCTTTACTTCCTGGTAGGAATTGAACTTTTCAATGGCAAAGCTCTCAAATTGTTCTGTTACAGCGTCAAATTTGGTGATCGACCCACCCCAGTGACCAAACCATAAATGCCCTTCGGAATCTTTATAAGAAGCAGTTACCCAGTCCTCAGCTAGGCTGTCAGCACCGTTGTAATTTGTAAATTTTGAACCATCCCAAACAGATAATCCAGAGATGGTACCTACCCATAGCTTCCCATTATCATCTTGAACCATCGACTGAACTTGCGATTGAGCGAGGCCGTGCTCAACCCCATAGGAAACGAAGTTTACAACCTGCGCTTGAAGCGAAGTGAAGCTCCAAGAAGCGATAAAAAGGATCAAATAAGCACTTAGAATCTTCCAGTTTTTCATTGTCGCTCAGATAGCTTCTTAAAGTTGTTCAACTCGGTAACATATTTATCCTCGTCGATCTCGACCCCGTTTCGATACCAGTCTGTGAAGAAGAACCAATTGGTGATGGTATAGTAGTTCAGTCTTTTTCCTCCAGAGCGGACATCGTAAGACACGATTTCTTTTACGTTGATTCTCGTCGAATCAAAGGAAATGCGCGTTGGCGCTTCTACTAAAAAGGTGCTGTCGAGAGAAACCAAATCGTCGGCGGAACCAATTCCTTTTCGCAAACTCTTGCTTACTGTTTCTGCGATAAAGCTAGATCGCTCTGCTGCTTTAGCTGCTGCCTCAGCTTGCTTACGTTCGTTATCCCTGTCTGACGGGCGGAAGACATCAAAAAGTACATTGTTGATTGATTGGTTTTTGAGAAGAACATTTTCAACCTTACTGTAGTCTGTTGTATCGTTGAATACCATGGACTTCGCCATATTGTACTGCACATCGTTTGTCAATTGCCTGTTGGCGTTGAGTTTCGCTGCATCGGCTCTATCCTTATACCTGCCTAGCAACTCATTAAGACTCTTCTCTTCGTATTCAATCTCCTCAGATTCGATTTCGTCAACATCTACAAGGACATTGTCTAAATTGAGTTCCTCTTCTGATTCTTTCTTTGGGATTTCTACTCTAGCCATGAAGTTGTTGTTGACTGAGCTCTTGTTGAAGAATTTGGAACTTCCAGGATTGAACGAAATGGCTGCAAAAGCAGAGTTGAATGCAAATGGGTCCACGCGATTGTCATCCTTCTTGTACATCAAAACCGTTGGTGCTGCATGCTGCTCCCGTCGGAGATCTTCTTCTTGTAAACCTGTCCGTGTATCCACGGAAACGAATGTCTCGTGCGAGTCTTCATCAATAAAGCGAAGCTTGTACTTGACATTGTAAACTAAGTTCATGGCATAGTTTCCACGACGATCGGTAAGCACTGAGTCAACTACTATGGTAGTAGCTTCTCCATTGATGATGGTATCCTTTTCAGCAATAACCTTCACGTTCTTCATATATCCCGAACGAGTACCTTTCACGCGACCCGTTAAGGAGAGTAGAGGAGATGCTACTGGTGTATTCAACATACGAGTGAATAGGTAAGGTATGGAGTCGTTTTTCTGCAAAGTAGCTGCCACTGGGTCAAAGGCGAACTGCTGCCATGGTGTTGCAAAGGCCATTGGGTTGATGCTAGCATCTTCACGGTCGTAGAGCTTTACATCTGGTATTTCTATAGTTCTGTTTTCATACTTACCATCTACGTCCGTATTTAACTCGATGAAGGTTTCGTAGTAATCGGGATCACTAAAAACGAGACGGAACATTCGATCGTAGGGTAGGTTCATTTCATATGAACCCGTTTTATCTGTTTGCACTTCCTTCACAAAAACAAGCTCACCGGCCAATGGCTGTGTCAGCTTAACCTTTACGTCCTTCAGGTCCTTATTATCTACGTTAGCTATACGACCTTTAACAGATAGGAATGTGTTGTTAGCATTTGGAGGAACTATCGCATCAATTGAATCCTGCACTGCAAGCAAGGAGTCTTGAACTTGTTTGATAGAATCTTCGTTCACAAAACCCAATGGCTTCTTTGTGACTAAAGCGAACAGGTCTTCAAATACACCATCACGATTGGTGAATTCCCCTTCAGTATTTGAGTAGTGTATTTCAGCAAGAGGTTTTTGTTTAAATCCTAATGGGTTTAGGATGTCTTCGAATTGAAGAGGAATCAAGGTTACTGGAGGAACCAAATCTTTAAATTCAACCGCCGTTTGATCGTCTGGAACCTCTGTATTCAGGTTCAAGAAAAACTCGTGGTAGCCTTCTTTCTGAACAACCATTCGATAGTTCTTTTTCAGCTTAAGGTCAAAGCGATAGCGCCCTTTGGAGTCCGTGGTTTCTGTTAAAACCAACTTCCCGTTCTCGTATAAGCTAATGGCCACTCCAGGAAGCTTTTTCCCTTCCATATTTCTACTCAATCCACGGATAGGCAAACGACCAGCGCACTCTACATCCTCTTTTTCACCATTCAGAACGCTAGCAAACACTTCTGATACATTAGCATCGTTTTCAAATTCTCCAGTGATGTTATTGAAAAAGTGGCGTTGAGATGGTATCTCGAAGGCGGCGACGTTTAAGGAGTCGTTTGCAAGGGAGAACAGCACAATATCTGTATTGAGTTTCTCAATGCGATCTCCATTTACTTGCGATTCAACATCAACTAGAGAAGTTCGGAATGAGTCGGCGAAAAATACCAAGCGAATGTTTTCGTTGGCAGGAATCCTGAAGCTGAAACTACCATCTTCACTGATACTCAAACTGCGAATGGTGTCCATACCCGCTAAAATAGTTACCATACCTCCCGAGAGGTCAACGTCTATACCACTTCGAATGCCCTGAGCGGTCAGCAATTTTCCAGATACACTGACTTCTTTGTAGATAGTAGTTTCTAGTAATTTCTTGAAAGCTTCAGCTGTTCGTTCGTCCTTTTTAAAGCCGTCGGAGCTGGAAGCGATTTCTTCAGCAGGAATTTGAAATGCCAAGGCATTGCTTGAGGTATCGGATTTCGAATAGAGCTTGATGTCGGTATCCACCGTAAACTCCTCCTTCAACCTACTCGAGTCGATGTTCGTATTCACATTCACGAAGGTTTCGTGATGGGCATTGTCTTTAAAGGTTACGGTAGCCTCTTGTTGGAAGGGAACTTCCAGTTCGTAATGACCGTTGTCGTTCGTGTTTGTTTTATCGATGAGTTCACCTTGAATGCTTTCGGCTAATACTTCAACATTCTTCGCTGGCGCGTCTGCACTATTGAGCACGATTCCCTTAAGAATCACAACACCAACATTGGGTTTAACCAATTGGCCGAGGTATTCGTCAATAAGGGCTGGGTTGTAATCGAACTTGTCTAAGTTTTCAAGAAATGAAACCTCAGTTAAAGGCTTATTTGCAAAAGCTCGATCGTTAAACTCCAAGCCATCGTGAATCATGATTTCTTCTAGTGGCTTATAGTAATAATCGAGAAGCTCCTTTTTCCGTGGAATTTTGGTGTCAAACTCCATGAAGATAGGTTTATAGCCATCCAAGGAGTAACTCACTTTGAAGCGCTGGTTATAAGAGAGCTTAAATTTGTAGGCACCTGATTTGTTCGTGCTCATGGTATCCACCAATACACCAGTGCTGTCAGATATGGAAACAAGCACGCCTTCGAGTTTCTCTCCTTTTTGATTTTTAACCTTGGAGCTGATGTTCAACTTACCTGGTTTTACCGGGTTGATGAACGAAAGTGCAGAGAGCACAAAAACAGAAAGGGCAACGTATGTTAACTTGAGTTTCAAGAGATTTGAGAGCAAATTCTGATAGTTCAAAAATATATTTTTTCTCCTATTCTATCTAGGATCATCGCCCTCCTTTTACAGGAGCTTCTTTAATAAAGTTCAATTTGTCTTTTTCTTCTATATCTCGTTGAATTCGAGAGAAGTATCTCTCTGCTCCGGATTCTGGAGAAGGGGCTGGTGAGGCCAGAAGCATGCCTTCTGGATCAATAAGGAAATAGGAAGGTATTGCAACGATGCCGTATTTCGACTTTATATCAGGCTGACTCGAGAAATCTAAGAAAGTCCATGAGTAGTCATTTTTCTCCACGAAAATCTGCGCTTTTTTGACTTTTTGATCTAGTGAAATGCTTACAAAAGCAACTTGATCTTTGTAGAGAGCATGAAGTTCCTTCATCACGCGCATACTTCTTATGCACGGAGCACACCAAGTAGCCCAGAAGTCAAGGTATACATACTTGCCTTTAAGGTCGAATAAGCTCATGAGCTCGCCATTGAGCGTTTTAAGCTCGAAGTTTGGCGCCGCCGTTCCTGCTTTCATGAAATTCGCTTTTTCCAGCAGGTTCAATGCAGCTATGCGATGATCCTCATATGTGGATACCTGAACGATTTGCTTGAGTATGGGATGAGTTTGCTCCTTCTTATAGCGCCCATTTACCTGATCAAAATAAAGGGCACGAAGCATGGCCAATTCCCGCAGGTCGTCGCGCACTAAAAACTCATGTTCAGATAAGATGTCATCGAGCGAATCGAGTTCTGAGTTTTCAATCGCTAAAATCATCTTCACTTCTTCATCTCTGAAGGCGAATGAGCTGAAAATATCGGCGTAGAATTCATTGAAGAACTTCATGTAGGCCTCACCTCTGAAGTGTAGAGGACTATTTTTTAAATAGCGCTTATACAGCTCCTTTTTCGAGTGACCTGTCATCAGATCAATCAGCGCAAGGTTAAATTGTAGCTGTTGCGTGAAGTAGGGGTTGTTCAAGGCGAAATAACGCTTGCTCATCCTCAAATTGAAGCTGTCAGCATTCGTTTTCGCGCTGCGTTTTAGAATGCGCATGGCATTGGTCTCAATGAAGATGTCCACCTCGGTATTCAGATCTTTTATCCAGTAATTGAGACTGTCGTTTTCCTTGTTCAAGATGGTGACATCCGCTGGGACAAATTCATTGAAGCGCAAAATGCGCGCGCTGTCTGATGGAGTAAGGCCTAAGGTGTAATCTTGATTTTCTTGAAGGTAAATATGACTGTAGATCTTGTCAATAAAGAGAATGCAGAAGATCGTTTCCTCGTTTTGAACGGATAAACTGAAACTACCGTCATCGGCTATGATATCTTTAGCAAGGAGGTATTTCTTTTCCGAAATGAAGTCGAGGTAGGTATACAACTCGATGATTTTCCCCTTATGATGTGGGGCATTTCCTCTTATTTCCCCGGCAGAAACTTCAGCAAAATGGAAAATAAGAATTACGGAGAAGAGTAAACTGAGAAAAGTTCTAGATATAGCTCTGTGCACCGGGCGGAATAAATTGTTTGTAATCGCCACCATTTCGAATGATCTCGCGAAGAATTGTTGAAGAGAGTCCTGAATGTTCCACATCGCTCAGCAAGAACACAGTTTCTATGCTATGTCCAAGAACTCTGTTCATTAGAGCGATGTTTCGCTCAAATTCAAAGTCGCCAGGGTTGCGCAAGCCGCGAACGATGAATTGTGCTCCGACTTCTCGACAAAAATCAATGGTCAATCCATCGAACTTTTCAACGCGAACGTTTTCTGCTTCTTGAAATGAAGCCTTTGCGGCATTTAGTCTACTCGCCTGGTCGAAAAGATATTTTTTTGAGCTGTTGGTTCCGAGCGCCACAACGACTTCGTCGAACAGTTTACTCGCCTTCAATATGATGGAGTAATGCCCCATGGTGATGGGGTCAAAAGAGCCTGGAAATACTGCGGTGCACTTTGCCATTTCACTCAAATATATTCAAAAATGCTAAAATTCACATGCCCGTATTTTCTGCTTTCCCGAAAGCCTTTCTCTTGACCAAAGTCCAGTTTGGCTCCGTGTTCTAAGATGAGTAAACCGCCTTCTTTTAGCCAGCTATTTTCAAGAACTAGCGAAGGAATCTCACCGATCTCATCCAGCTGATAGGGAGGGTCAGCGAATATCAAACTGTAGGATTCATGGCTGCTTCTTTTCAGGAACCGAAACACATCTTGTTGTTGCACTCTTCCGCGAATTTCAAGAGTGCGAAAGATCTCCTTTACAAAGGACGCGCAGCTGGGGTTCTGATCAATAGCGAGTATTTCATTACACCCTCTTGAGGCCATTTCATAGCTGATGTTCCCCGTGCCACAGAAAAGGTCTAAGAAAGTCTGATCCTCAAAATCCAACTCATTTTGGAGCACGTTGAACAAGGCTTCTTTCGCAAAATCTGTCGTCGGTCGAACTGGAAGATTTTTTGGAGCACGAATGCTTCGCCCTTTGAGCCGTCCGCTTACGATGCGCATAAGTG
>CAXAIH010000125.1:0-6382 GCA_963968755.1 uncultured Flavobacteriales bacterium | reverse complement strand
AACGGCTGTAAAGGCAGCGATTCAACTCAAGTATTTTTTGAACTCTGTGCAGGTACTTCGGAGCTTCTTGGTGAACATCAAATATCCATTTTTCCAAATCCGAGCTCAGCTTCCATTCGAGTGCATGGAATGGAGGAGGGAGGATTCAAGCTATTTAACTTAAGGGGTCAAATGCTTTCGAGCGGAGTTTGTGAACTTGACCAAGCGCTTGACTTCGGTGAGCTACCATCCGGTTCATACGTTCTAGAAATTCAAGATATTCACCGTTTGAAATTGGTCCTCGAGTGAGATTACTTCCACTTCTACTTTTTCTGTTGTTTTCGAATTCCTTGCTGGCGCAGAAGTTTGCATCAAACACCTTGGTGCTGAAACTGAAGGCGGAATTTCAAGATCAAATTCAATCAGGTGAATTCCAATCGGAGGATTTGAAAGCCTTTGCAGGGAGTATACAAATCAGCTCTATTGAGCCCATTTTCCCTCAACATCGAGCAGCAGCACGAGAAGTCCATCCACTCTCGACCATCTATTCCCTGGAGTACGATTCGAAGTACCCGCAGGCCAAGCTCGTTCGTTACCTTTTGAGTAAGAACATCTTTGAATACGTAGAGCCGAAAACGATTCCACAGGTTGTTTTCACCCCCAACGATCCACTCTTTACGCAACAAAACCACCTCGATTCCATTTTTGCTCCTGATGCCTGGGACATCAGCACATCCTCTGGCAATCAGGTCATCGCCATCATCGATACCGGAGTAGAAGACGATCATCCAGATTTGCAGACAAAGATTTTTGTGAATTTGGCCGATCCCATAAACGGTCAAGACGACGACAACGACGGATTTATCGACAATAATCTCGGTTGGAATTTCGTGAATAAGAATGGCAACGTGGCTTATACGGATAGCGACCACGGGGTGCATGTTGCAGGAATTGCCGGAGCTGCTACCAACAATGGTCAGGGTGTTGCCGGCGTAGGTTTCGACACCAAGCTTATGATCTTAAAAGCAGGCAACCGCTTGGACATCACAAACGGATACGAGGCCATTGTATATGCAGCAGATCATGGGGCCGATGTCATCAATTGTTCGTGGGGAGAATACTATCCAAGTTATTTGGCCAAGGATGCGCTGGAATACGCGGTATCAAAAGGCTCAGTTGTAGTGGCTGCCGCAGGAAACGATGGCGATCCAGATCCTTTTTACCCAGCGGCCTTCCCCGAAGTAATTGCCGTGGCTGCCTTGAATGAAGATGGGGGAAAAGCGGGGATTTCGAATTTTGGGAATTGGATTGATATTGGAGCACCCGGGGTGCAAATCCGCTCGACAGTAGGAGGGAAGGGCTACAATGCGAATTCAGGAACCAGTATGTCGGCTCCGATGGTTTCTGGGGTGCTTGCCCTCTTGAAGGATTACAGACCCAATTTGACTTCTGAAGAATTGAAAGCTGTTGTCATCAACACCGCCGACGATAAATACAATTTACCCATCAATACACCATGGGCAGCTTGGTTGGGAAGCGGTCGCTTGAATGCACTCAAGGCGCTTCAAATGGCGGATAGCGCAACACTTCGATTAAGCGATTATCAGCTCAGCGACGAAGGCGACAATTGGTTTGCGCCGGGCGATACCATTCAGCTTTTCTTGGAAATTGAGGCTTTGGTGTCTGGAAGCGATTTCATTTATGTTGAGAGTTCGGTGCAAGACACCAATGTGTACGTACAGTCTCAAAGCAGCAGTCTTTTTGGAAACACCTCCCCAGGGCAGAAGGTGGACAATCTTGGTCTAGAACACAGCTTTGTTTTGGGCGATTATGTCCCTGTGAATCACAATCTGCGCATTGAAGTGCGTTTCGCTAATCAGGTAGATACCTTCCGAAAGTGGATTGAAATCCCATTAAACACGAGCTACATCAACGTTGAAGAGAATAAGCTCAAGTTGACCTATACATCACAAGGTTTGGTGGGTTACAACCGCTATTCAGAACTGGAAGGAGATGGATTTAGTTTTGAAGGAGGCGTCTCGCTCTTGTACGAAGGTGGTTTTGCTGTGGGCTTTAAGAGGAATGGGGAAAACATCGTCTTGGATCGATTGCGTGGTTTCAATGATGTGGGAGAAACAGAATGGCGTTCAACAGAATTTGTGCGTAGAGATCCAAGTTCCCCTGCCTGTTCAAATTATGCATCAGGCAGTTTTCAAGATCAGCTGAACTACGACATCGCGGTGGATCAGCGAAGTTGGGTGTGCAATTCAGAAGGCTTGGATCAAAGCATTTTCTTGGAGTATGTGGTGCACAATAATTCTACAGAGGACTACTTCGATGTATACGGGGCCATGTTCACCGATTACGACATTGGAGACTTTGAATTGAACAAGGGAAATTTTGATGGCCAGCGGTTTTTGAGCTACACCTACTCCAAGGAACCAGAGGACTCAGGTCTCTATCTGGGTCTTCAATTGATCGAGCCGGATATCTACAAAACCTATTTCATTTCGCATGAAGAAGGTGGCGAAGGAGGTGTGGACTTGGTGGATGACGACGTTTTTATCAGCGACGAAAAGTATGAAGTCATGCAAGGAGGAAAGCTGAGTGCAGGCTTAACTTCTAGCACCGATGTATTTCAAGAAGTTTCAAGCGGTCCCTACACCTTGGCTTTTGGCGATAGCTTGAAGTTTGTGTTTTGCATGCTGGTTGGAAAATCCTTGGAAGAGCTGCAAGAACGGGCCGATAGTTCTTATGCTTCGGTTCGTGGTGAGCTCCCGGCGAATCGCAATCAAATTAGGATTTCAGAAGGGGCTGAGCTTTGGCCAAATCCTTTTTCAAACGAGCTCCACCTGCGACTTTCAGAAGAAGGACCTTTGGTGTTTTCAGTTTTTGATCTTCTTGGAAAAGAGCTGTACAGCTATAAATCAGCTCAGGCTGATAAAATGAGCTTTGACCTAAACTTCTTGGAGCAAGGCGTTTACATAATTGAGTTGAAAACCGCGGATGGAATAGAACGAAGGAAGATGCTACATTCGCAAACAAATTATGAAGATGGATCTTAGTAAAATCATGGCCATTTCAGGAAAACCCGGACTATATCGGGCGGTGGGCCAAATGAAAAATGGAGTTGTTGTCCAAGGTTTAGACGACAACAAACGTTTTCCGGCTTATGCCACGCAGCAACTGAGCTTGCTAAGTGAGATTTCCATCTACACCGAAACGGGTGATACCGCCTTAGCCGACATCATCAGTCGCATCAATGATTCATTGAAAGGATCAGAAGCTTCTTTGAAAGGCGATGCGGTTTTGAAGCAATTCTCCGCTGCCATTCCAGATTACGACGCCGATCGTGTGTATGTTTCGGACATGAAGAAGGTCTTAAAGTGGTACAATGAATTGGTGAAAGTCAACTTCTTCGATACAGCGGAAGAAGAGGCCGCTGAAGATGTCCCTTCTGAAGAGGAGGAATAATAATATCTTCCGATCAGCAGGCAACCAAATGAAAATGCTTTCGTCTATCAAGAGCTACTAAAGTTCTTAACTACATGAAACTGCTTTTTAAACTCAGCTTACTTCTTCTTTTCAGTTTACAATTCCAAGCCCTTCGTGCGAGTCACATTGCTGGGGCAGATGTAAGTTATCGTTGCCTTGGAGGCGTCACCTTTGAGTTCATCTCAACACTCTATTTGGATTGTTCTGGTAATGCGGGAACTAACCCTGTTGGAGATCTGACATTTAGCTTCCAGTCGAACGCTTGTGGATCGGGTCCTACATGGACGGGTCCTTATGAGATAGATACACTCCCAATACCAGACGGCGGCGACACAATTGTCCCCAGAAGTGCTTGAGGTAACTTCAGGAAATCTACTTGAGTTTGATTTTCCGATGGCGGATGCGAACAGTACTGATTCCTTGAGCATCATCACAAATATTCACCGGGTGCTTTCTGGCGTACAAGTCACGGTAAGCTATCCGATTGCGCTAAACTGCGACACAGCTGTGGCAGGCATTCAGTGGACTGCCGCCAACATTCCTAGAAATTGGATAAGCTTTTATTTGGCAGCAGACGACAATAAATGTCCAATTACAGGATTGACCTATCAAGATTTCCGACTTCACGTGTTTCCTGTAAATGTTTCTAGTGATGAGCTTATAGGATCTTCAGACATTCACATCTTTCCAAATCCAACATCAGATAAATTGAAGGTAGTTTCTGGGACATCTATTGGTGAGATGGTCATCTACAATATGGAAGGAAGAAAGTTGATGGCAGCGCAGAGCACGAAAAAGACTCACTACTTTGAACTCGAGGGATTGGCGGCTGGAACCTACTTCTTATACGTGAAGAACAGCGACGGACAATCACGCCACAGATTTATTAAAAATTAGAGGCAACCTTTTTTGCCAAATACGTCTATATATCAGAAGCAATTCTGAGAAATTAATTATCTCAGAGTTTTGGGGTAGCGAAGTCCCGACACCAAGTGTCGGGACTTCTATTTTTTAGACCTTTTATATGAGGTTTACTTCGCGTTCGAGGCGAATATGGAACTTCTGATAAACGCTTTCCTGAATGGTTAAGGAGAGTTTGTGAACACCTTCACCAGTGCCACCACCGCGGTTTACCAAAACAAGTGCTTGCTTGTCGTGAACACCATAACCACCTAAGTCTTTGCCTTTCCAGCCGCACTGTTCGATGAGCCAGCCTGCCGGTATTTTCACCTCGCCTTTTCCAACCTGATACGATGGAATATTCTGATGGCGCATACGAATGGTAAGAAAATGCCCCTGAGTAATTACTGGATTCTTGAAGAAACTTCCGGCATTTCCAATTTGAGCGGGATCCGGAAGTTTTGAGCGACGTATTGCAATCACTGCGTCACTCACATCCTTCATGCTTGGGTTCCTGATGCCTTTGTTCTCAAGTTCTTCTCGAATGGCTCCGTATGAAGTATTCAACTCAGGACTTTTCTTCAATCGTAAGTCAACACTTACGATGATAAAAACCTCCTTTAAGCGCGTCTTGAAAATGGAACTTCGGTATCCGAACTCACAAGCTTCTTTATTGAATTCGCGAAGCTCACCACTTTCCTTGTTTATAGCCCGAAGAGAGTCGAACACCTGCACCAACTCTACTCCGTAAGCACCGATATTCTGCATGGGTGCAGCTCCTATATTTCCTGGAATGAGACTCAAGTTCTCAATACCGCCCCAACCTTGTTCAATGCAGTGCAAAACCGATTCATGCCAATTTTCGCCTGCACCAAATCGCACGAGCACTTCATCTTCATTTTCCTCAAGAAGCTCAATTCCTTTGATGCGGTTGAGTAAAACGGTTCCCCCGAAATCATGGCTCAAAAGGACATTCGATCCACCACCAAGAATGAGATTTTTCTCTTGTGTTTCTGGAAGTTGAAGCAGCTCAATGAGCTCAGCTTCATTGTGAAATTCAGCTAGAATTGCGGCCTTCACATCCAAGCCAAAGGTGTTGTAGGCTTTCAGGGATACATTGCGTTGAATGTCCATAAAGCGAAACTAGAACATCAACTAAAGTCAGTTCTGGAAGGCGAAAAGAGTTTTGTTTCCCGAGCTGTTGAAAAGTCAGAGTTCAATTCGGTTCCGGTAGTGCTGGTATCGATCCAATATTTCAAGTACATAATTGACGGGTTCACTGCCTCTACAGTAGCCATGTTTAACAACTGGATCTGTGTAGAACGCCTTATGTGATTTCTTTAAGAGGAACACTTCAACTTGCTCCCAGTCCGCAGCATTTCCACCATTCTTCACGGTGAGTGCCCTGGCGTCGAGGATATGTCCGAGTCCAACATTGAAGGATGCCAAAATGAATTTGATACGTTCGTCCTCGTCGTGAACCTTGGGAGTCCAATGTTTATTAAGCCATTTTAGGTAGCGAACGCCAGCCTTTAAATTGATGCTTGGGTCCGTTACACTTAAATCAGCGCCATAAGCTTTGGCAGTAGATTCGATCAATTGCATCAGTCCGCGCGCTCCATTCCAACTCTCAGCTTCAGGGTCAAACTTCGATTCTTGATATACCTGAGCAGCCAACAATCGCCAATCCCAATTGATTATTTCAGCGTTCTCCTTGATCAGTTCATCATAAGGTGAAACGCGGTTCTTGAGGGAAGAATAGTCACTTAATACCTTCTTGGAAAGGACGGTTCGAGCTTTGAAATACTTCACCTTCAAGCTCGCGTAATCCTTGGTCTTTTTATAGCTGCGGATCCAATCATTAAGGTGAGCAAGAAATTTACTGGAACTGTCTTTTGCACAAGCCCATGCGATTTGCTGCGGAAATGAAATGGGCGTCCGGACATCGATGTTTGGAAAGTATTTTTTATTGATTTTGGCTTGATTTTCATCGGCCACGGTATACGTG
>CAXAIH010000124.1:0-6426 GCA_963968755.1 uncultured Flavobacteriales bacterium | reverse complement strand
CGATAGCTGTTAAACTGATATTCCTCTTGACATAGTTAATACCACCTTCCACGGACCAATTCTCGGTAAAGCCATGACGAATTACCATTCCGAAAGCGTAACCAAAGCTTTGTTTCGTGCTGAAATCAACTAAGTTTTCACTCACGGTTTTTGAAGTGGATCGAAAGACTTGATTTGGAATCATGGGTTTAAACTGTATGCCCACGGCGGTTACATTCTTTTGCGCGATAACATCCATGGAAAAAGCTATTCCCAAGATGAATAGGAAGACCATGACAGCTTTAAGATATTTTACTTTCTGAAGCATTCGACCCATGAAAATTTGCCGCTAACGAGAGACAAAGAAACCAACAAAGGCAAGTCCGAGGACAATTGCACTGATAATCAAGACCAACAAACGAAAGCCTTTATTCGGTATGAACTTGTTTCTGTACTTGCCAATGGCAAGGTTATTTAGGTAAAGGAGCTTTTTCTCAGCTGTTTTAGGAGCCACAATCAAATAACGCTCTTCCTCATCGTGTCTTTCAAATTCAAAACCTTCGCGCTCGAGGAGTTCTTGAAAGTAATTTGCTTGGTCGATTCTGTGGTACTTAAAAACCACGTAACGTCTGTTGGAAGGATGATCTTGCCAATTGGTGATGTCGAAATTGAAATCCATTAAATAATTCGAATTCGCTGTCCGACGCGAAGGGAACCGTTGCGGCGAATGTTATTGATTTCGCACAGCTTGCTTATGGTCGTTCCATACTTTGTCGCTATTTCGCACAAGGAATCACCCCGAATAACGGTATGAAATGGTATTCCAACTGGGATGCTTGCGTAACCCCACTTCCCTTTCCTAAGGTGAATCGATTTGCTGACAAGCTTCTTCTTCTTGAAATCTATCATAGTGCCCGGGTCCAATGCAATTCCTTTATAACGCACCTCAAAGTGCAAATGGCTCCCAGTTGAGTGACCCGAACTTCCGCCCAAACCAATCACATCTCCCGCCTTTACCACATCACCTACTTTACAATTATACCGATGCAGGTGAGCGTACAAGGTTTCTAAGCCATTGTAGTGACGAACAACCACTACGCGCCCATAACCACCATAACATGCCGCAAAGCGCACTTGACCGTCGAAGGCTGTAGAGACCTCATCCCAAACTTGAAGATCTAAATCGTACCCGCGATGCGAGCGACCATCTCGATTACCATACTTCGAAGTGATGACGATCTTGTCGAGTGGAGAGGCATAATCCCCGGACTTCCTTGAACTGAGTTTTAATTCCGAGGTCGTATCAAGCTTGAAGAGACTTGTCGGATACGGGTGAGGTTTTGACGTATTCCACACCCCGTATACATCATGAGCCGGAAAGGGCTGATCAACTGCTTCTTCTACATCTACAAGTTCCAATTTAGGTGGATGCTCAGTGATGTAAATATTGATTTGATTGATGATTGAGCAGTCTACATTATCCGCCTCGAATAAGCTATCCATGAGAAAAACCACTTCATCTCGACTCATTCTCTTCACCTGAAGAAACATGCCAATGTTGTTGAGCAACCTTGTAGAAGCAGTTGGCACTTTCGATAGTGAGTCGTACAGTTTTAAAATCGCCTCGTCGCTCATGGAGCCGATGGCATTTGGGAGCACATCATCGCCATAAAGCACCAATGTACTTACAGTATCCCTCTTCCCTCCTTCATCCTCAGGCGCAACACTTTCATTCGCCAAAATAAACAGCGGCGAAATGCAGGCTAGAAGTATGAATAAGCTCTTTCTCATAAGTTGCGCCCCTTAGGAAATTCAAAAATAAAACATGATGTCTTCATTTCTTCAAAATCTTTGAACCCTTGATCAACAATTAACTATCCGTCCTATATTCCTATTGCTCATGAAGTAGGTACTTTTGACCAGCGATTAAAAAGTTCGTCCATGCGCAATTTGAAATTCGCCCTTATCGGGGTTGTTACTCTAGTACTGTCCTACATTGCTGTTAATCTTTTCGCCCCGCTGCGGATAGAATTTGAAGAGAGCATTCTCATCAATGCGAAGTCGAATGTGGTCTTTTCGTTTTGCTCAGATTTAAAAACTTGGAGCCGCTGGAATCAAAGTTTTATTGGCGCGTCTGGCGTAGAGAGTGAATTCTCAAACCCCAGCAATGGAGCAGATGCAGTATGGACTTTGATCAGCGAAGGGGGGGGAATCGGGCGCGTTCGAACGATAGAATACGCCAAAAACCAGCGTCTTAAAACGAGCATTGACCTTGGACTGGACACCGATTGGTTGATTGTTGAATGGGTTTTCGAAGAATCTGAGAACGGAACCAAAGTGAGCTGTTTTGCCGAAGGTCAGGAAACCGCTTTTGGCTGGCGCTTCATCAACCTAGGTCTTGAAACAAAACTCAACAGCATGTACGTTGGCGCCTTAGAGGGATTGAAGCAAATTAGCCAAGCCAACCCTACAGGAGAGTAGTTAGGACTCCTTATTAATCAGTCCCATTTTTTCAAGCAAGAAGCTGGCATTCATATTCTTGCAAACGCCATCTCTCAAATTGTAGTCGAAGCTCAGGTCGTTTTCCGTGAATTCGACTTCAAAGGAAAGATTCCGGACAATCTTGGGATACTCGTCAGAGAGCGCACAAAGGCTCAAATCGTGTGTCGCAATGATTCCTTTTACATCTCGTTCCAGCAGTTTTTCTACAAACAACTTAGAGCCCCTTGCTTTATCCTCTGAATTGGTACCCTTTAGTATTTCGTCTAGAATGATGAAAAGATTGCCCTTTTCCGTTTCATCAACCAAGAACTTGAGCCGCTTTAATTCGGCAAAAAAGTAAGATTCATGATCGGCTAAAGAATCTGATGTCCTCATGCTGGAGAATAACGGACTCGGCGACCATTCAAAGCTCTTCGCGCAAACGGCTGAGCCCATAGAAGCTAATACCCAATTGGTTCCCAAAGCCCTCAAGAAGGTGCTCTTTCCAGCCATGTTGGCTCCTGTTAGAATAAAGAATCGCTCATCTCCAACGTTGAAATCGTTGTCAACTCTTCCTGAAGGAGTCAGTAATATGTGTCCCATCGACTCCGCCTGCACTCCACTGTCATCATCGCTCGGTTTAGGGAAGCTCAGTTCCGGACGGTTGAATGACATCGTCGCCAAAGAATTCATCAATTCAAATTCAGCAATAACCTCAAACCACTGCCCCAAAACTCTCTGATTCTCTTCTTTCCATTTTCTGAGTCGCATTCCATAACGCACATCCCACAGCAAGAAAACATTCAACATGAGCCAACCAAAGGCATTTAGTCGATTGTCGAGACCTTCAACAATTCGAATCAGCTCTCTAAAACTTTGCTGGGCTGTTCCACTAGGCCCAATCAATCTCTTTTGTGATTCAGACAGAAAATCAGAGTCGAATTTTCTTGACTCAATCAAGCGAAGCAGGCCAAAATATTTTTCTAAACTCTCTTTACTACCACTGATATGAGCAGCCTCTTCATTTAAGGCTTTGGCTCCACTTCCTGCAACCAAAGAAGGAAGTAGTATGTAAAGCAAAAACCAATTCAATGGCATTCTATCAAGAAAGACCAAAACCACACAGGCGAAAGAAACCGGGGGCAACACCTTAAGCATAGTGGTGTAGAAAACACCGCTGAAAGCAGTAAAAGACTTCTTGAGCCTGGACTCAAGTTTAACCTCCTCTTCCTCATGACTTTCAGAAAGCATTCCGGAGGTCATGAATTCTTCTCGCCATTCCGAGAGTTTTGTCAGCTCCTGAACAGACTCTTGTCGCAACTCGATGTCGGCAGGTGTTCGATGTCCTAATTTGAGTTCGGAAGCCAGCAATAGTTTCCCTTGAATGCTAGCGCTTCTATTCAGATATTGAAAGATGGAACGCTCTCCAAAAAGATCGAGATCTGCTGCGAAAACATGATTTGGATCGTGAAATTCCACGCCTGTTGCTTCCGAATTGAGGTTGAAGTTGAGCGCATTCAGTTCGCGTTTGTACACTTTCACCGCTGCACGAAACTTCAGGATTTCTCTAGCCTTTCGAGCTGAGAGTCGAATCAAGTAGAAGAAGCTTCCCAAAAAAAAGAGAGATACATACAAAATCCATTGGGCGTCGCGCTCAAAATATTGCCACAGGCCGAGTCCGAATAAAACGAACAAAACAATCCGCATCCGATTGATTTGCTTCGCTCGCTTTTCGCCTTCCTCGAGTTGAGATTCAGCCTCCTCAAGAAGCTCTCTGTAATGTATTTGGATTGAATTTCCCACCTAATCTTCGTGCCATTTAGTGAACATACGTACCTCATCACGAAGGGTTTTCCGCGGCCAATCAATGTCGGGATAACCTAGGTAGAAAAAACCCAAACACCTGTCAGCTTCTTTCAATCCCAAATACTTTTTCATCTCTGCAGAGTAGGTCATTCCACCTGAACCCCAATAGCCACCTATTCCATAAGCGGTAGCTGTTAGATGTAGGTTTTGAACCGCCATGCTTACCGCCGATATTTCTTCTTGGAGAGGAATGCGTTCTTCTTCGTCACGTTTCATGCATATCGCAATGATCGCAGAAGACTTGGCTGCATTCATTTGAATCTTCTCGTACTTCTTTTCCATGAAGGCATCGCCAGATGCAGCCTTGTACATTTCAGCATGATCCTTCCCAAACCGTGTACAAGCTTCGCCCATAAATACTTCGAATGACCAAGGTTGTGTCATTTTGTGAGTTGGCGCCCATCGTGCATTTTCAAGCATCACCTGGATTTGCTCACGATGTACTTTTCGGCTAGAGAAATTCTTTGGGAAGATGCTTCTACGATTTCGAATGACGTCGTTCAATTGAGTCAAACTATACTTCATATGCTGCTTAAAATGTGGGGTGAGTTGGTGTTAATCAATCAGCTCTATCAATCGAGAAACCGCTAGCCGAATGCCTTTGTTCACATCAGAAATACTGGCATCCATCATATAACACGGCGTTGTGACAATTTTGTTCTTCTCGTCTACACTAAGCTCATGAACGCTGCGCATTTCAGACAATGCACCAGCGGCTGTCACACCAGCACTAATACCTTCAATATCGTAGGGTGAAGATTCGGATGAAGTCCCAACGGTTAGTTTGGCTTTAAAAGAGCTTCCCTCTAATGCCTTGGCAATGGTTGTTGGTGACATACAGAGTCCTGCAATTGGTTTTCCGTGAGAAACAAATTCCAAAACGATGCGGCGAACATCTGGAAGAATCTCACCATTCGGTCCATCAAAGGCCCACTTCGACCAGTTCTTCGCGGCTCCAAATCCACCTGGCATGAGCAATGCATCGTAATTATCATGTCCAACTTCTGCAAGGTCAAGCACATTGCCTCGTGCGATTCTCGCAGACTCGATGAGCACGTTTCTCGATTCTGCCATTTCCTCACCGTTTAGATGATTTACAACATGGTGCTGATCGATGTTTGGAGCAGCGCATTGATAGGTCTGTCCGGATTCTTTAATGGCCAACAAGCTGAGAACAGATTCATGAATCTCGCTGCCATCATAAACCCCAGAGCCAGACAGAAGGACTAAAATCGTTTTCATAATTCCAACTTAAGTAGTTCAGCTATGATGCGTTCTACGTCGAAGCCTTCCGCTTCTGCCTTGTAATTTCGAACGATGCGATGACGCAAGATGGGCAAGGCAACTGCTTTAACATCCTCAATATCTGGAGAGTATTTCCCTTGTAGCAGCGCATGGCATTTTGCCCCAAGAACCAAATATTGTGATGCGCGTGGCCCAGCACCCCATGATAAGAATTCATTGACCAAAGCATTTTGGTTTCCATCACCTGGTCGCGTGCTCGAAGCCAACTTCACGACATACTCCAACACATTATCCGCCATTGGGACTCTTCTTACCAGACCTTGATAAAAGAGTATTTCATCCGCGTGCATGATTTCGGTAGGAACCACATTCACTTCAGTGGTTGTATTCTTTACAACGTCTATTTCTTCTTGTAAGCTTGGGTAATCGACCCAAATATTGAACATGAAGCGATCCAACTGAGCTTCTGGAAGTGGGTATGTTCCTTCTTGCTCGATGGGGTTCTGGGTAGCCAAAACAAAGAATGGGTTCGGCAGCTCATAAGTATGTCCAGCGACTGTTGCGTGCTTTTCCTGCATCGCTTCCAGGAGCGCCGATTGTGTTTTTGGCGGAGTTCTGTTGATTTCATCCGCAAGAATGATGTTGGCGAACAGAGGACCTTTTACAAACTTGAAATTTCTTGACTCATCCAGAATTTCTGCTCCGATGATATCCGATGGCATCAAATCCGGTGTAAACTGAATTCGGTTAAAACTCAAACCAAGAGCATTTGAGATGGTATTGACCAGGAGTGTTTTTGCCAAGCCTGGAACACCAACCAAGAGTGAGTGTCCGTTGCAGAAGATAGAAATCAAG
>CAXAIH010000123.1:0-6453 GCA_963968755.1 uncultured Flavobacteriales bacterium | reverse complement strand
GATCTTATCCGCAGTAGTGAAATTCACTTCTGGTCTTTCTAGCTGAACCTCTTGATAAAGGGCATGTAATTCATGGTCCTCTCGGTGGGCTAATAAAACTGGTTCCGCATGGATTCCTGTTACGTCTAGATATCTCCGAAAACGATCTTCCCGGCGATGAATGGTGTCTTCATGTTTGAGAATATTTCCCTGGTTGTATTCTTCAACTGGAACGAGGGCGATGACTCCTGAATGAACATGGGCCTCTTTTTCCTGACGATACAGATAGAAACTCAGTTCCTCATCTTGCTCAAACACCCCATCTGTTACAAACTCGTCGAATTTCTCGCGAATCTTCTCGAAGAGCTGATTGCTAAAGGACTCTGACTTTAGCTCTTGATCGTATTCGGGGTTGATGATGTGGATATAGGAGTAGGGGTTTCCCTTGAGTTTTTGAATCAAGCCTTCCTGTGAGTAAGTCACATAAGACCGAGAAGCTACCAAGTGAACTTTGTCTTCAGTAGGTCGGAATGCTTTAAATGGAGCTATTGTTGCCATGGCGTTTTGAAGACTGCGAAGATACTCAGTGCATAAGTAGAGTGGTGTCCATTGAGCCGATTTCTCTATTATTGGAACCGAAACTCGATGACGCAATTAAATTCTTCTGGAAGCAATATGGGAACTTGGCCTGTCTTCATGACAGCCATTAGTACCATTCTAGGCGCAATTCTCTTTTTAAGATTTGGGTACGCCTTAGGTCATGTAGGCCTTGTAGGCGCTTTAGGGATTATTGTTATTGGTCATTTGGTGACTATCCCGACAGCTCTAGCCGTAGCTGAAATTGCCACCAATCAGAAGGTGGAAGGTGGGGGAGCCTACTACATGATTTCAAGAAGTTTTGGCCTAAATATCGGGGCCGCTATTGGAATAGCACTTTTTCTTTCTCAAGCCATCTCAGTAGCCTTTTATGTGATAGCCTTCGCGGTTTCCTTTGAACCCATTGCCCTCATGATTCAGGAGAATTACGGTTTCTTGATTGGAGGTAGAACCACCGGACTCCTTTTCATGGGTTTACTTACGCTCTTGATGTTGACCAAAGGAGCTAACATCGGTGTGAAAGCACTTTATTTAGTGGTTCTAATCCTTGGGGTTTCGTTGCTGATGTTCTTCATGGGGAGCTCTTATTCAGAGAGTGCGTCGAATATTTTCACGACTGTTGAAAATCCTGATTCCTTCTTCTATGTCTTTACCATCATCTTTCCTGCGTTTACAGGTATTGCTGCGGGTTTAGGCTTGTCTGGCGATTTGAAGGATCCGAAGAAGAGCATTCCCAAAGGAACTATTTGGGCAACGGTAGGAGGGATTGTGGTGTACATCTTGGTCGCTTTTAAACTGTTCTTTACTGCGAGCCCTGAAGATTTAGCAAACACAGATCATTTGATCATGGGTAAGGTTGCTATCTGGGGTCCGATCATTCCAATTGGGCTTGCAGCAGCAGCCATTTCGTCTGCATTGGGCTCCATCATTATAGCCCCAAGAACGCTTCAAGCACTAGGGGTTGATAAGATCTTTCCAGGAAAACTCAATGAGCTTTTCTCTAAGGGAAAATCAAAAGACAATGAGCCGGTCAATGCAACCGTAGTTACCTGCGTCATCGCATTCTTTTTTATTGCCTTTGGCGACATCGACTTTGTGGCTCAAATCATCTCAATGTTTTTCATGGTGACCTATGGAGCCATTTGTTTGATTTCCTTCTTAGAACACTTAGCTGCGGATCCCTCCTATCGGCCAAGTTTCAAATCTCGGTGGTGGGTATCGCTCTTCGGCGCATTGGTGTGCTTTTACCTCATGTTCAAAATGAACTTCAGCTACGCCGCAATCTCCTTAATCATTATGGCGGGAATTTACTTTTGGGTGAGCAAGATTGCGCCAGATCGATCGGGCTTGGCCGACCTCTTCAAGGGAGTCATTTTTCAGGTGAATAGAGAGCTTCAGGTATTTCTTCAAAAAAGAGATCGAGAGAACGAAGAAGAGCGTTGGAGACCTTTCATCATTTGTATTTCGCAGGATACCTTTCAGAGGACTTCGGCCTTTGACTTGGTTCGTTGGCTTTCCTATAGATATGGATTTGGAACCTACATCCACTACCTAGAAGGCTTCCTTTCGAAAGATACCTATCAGCTTTCCCAAGATGTAAAACGACGCCTGGTGGCCTTGATGAACGATTCGAAGTCGAAGGTGTATTTGGATACCATCATTTCCCCATCTATGACTTCGGCTATAGCCCAGTCGATTCAGTTAAGTGGCCTTTCAGGAAAAGGAAACAACCTTATTCTGTTTGAATTTGCCAAAGGGGACGCACGTGGTGTGGATGAGCTCAAGAAGAACTTTCAGCTTTTGATGTCCACCGATTTTGATGTCTGCCTTTTACGAAGCGACTACAAAAGCTTTGGCTACAAAGAGGAGATCCATATCTGGATTTCGTCCAAAGACTATGGGAATTCTTCCCTCATGATTCTACTTGCGTATATACTCCTTGGGCACCCAGAATGGAAGGAAGGCTTTATTAAAATCTTCTCCATCCTTGAAGAAGGGGAGGAAGACTATCAAGTGAATCGTTTGAAAACAATGATTGCTGAAGGTCGTTTACCTATTTCTGAAAAGAATATTCAACTCATTCACAGAGCGGAAGACCGCGAGGTATCAGCCATCATCAATCAGAAGTCGCGCGATGCAGATTTCACCATTATGGGATTTTCAGGGGAAGCTTTAGAAGAAAACTCGGCCAACATTATGGAAGACTATCCAGATCTTGGTAATGTGCTGTTTGTGAGTGCCTTTAAGGAAAAGGTTATTAAGTAGAGTAGGTCTACTCATAGCTTTTGGACATTGGGAGTTTCACGCACATGCGCATGCCCTGATTTGCGTTTCGAAAGGCGAGCAATTCACCTCCATTCATTTCAATGAGCTCCTTTGAGAGCACCAATCCGATACCAGCTCCTTTCTCCCCATCACTTCCCACGGAAATGGTTTTCTCCAAAGCAAATATTTGCTTCATTTCACTGTCCGACATACCAATTCCATTGGCCACAACACTCCATCTGGCTGCACCTTGGTCCTTCATGATTTGAACTGTTACTTTACCGTCGTTTTTTGGGGAGAACTTAATGGAGTTATCCAATACGTTGCTCAAAACTAAGCGCAGCATTTCGGGGTCTGCTTTTACCTCAATACCTCCATTTGCTTGAAAGTCTACAGCAATTCCCTTTTGCTCTGCAGACTCTCGTGCCATATCCAAGACATCAGAAACGAGAGATTCGATCTGAAAGTTCACGCTCAACCTGAATTCCCTTCATTTGATTGTTCGCCCAAAACAGCACTTTATCAATCATTTCATAAGTATAGTTAAGGCTTGTATTCAGTCGTTTCAAATACTCCTTGAATTGAGCATCGCTGAGGTTTTCATTTTGCGCATAACTCAGCAGTTGTTTCAATGAGACGACCGATGACCTTAAGTCACATGAAATGATAGATATCAGCCGCTCCTTTATTTGATTGATTCTGTTCAACTCCTGACGCTGCGTTTCTTGGAAACGCCTGAACATGATGGTGGCGAGATAGGTGAGAATCAAAGAGGCGACGATGTTTGGGAAGTACAAAACACCATGAAGTTCATTTAATATAGGTGTATCAAACTTCCAAAGAAGAATCAGCTTACTTGTCGCAAAAAGTCCCAAGAGATAGACGAAGAACATGGCTGACTTCCATTTAGAAGGGTAGAGGAGGTAGGTTGCAAATGCGGCCCCTAGGATCAAGTAAAGTTCAATTCCAATAGAGCCGAAAATGTAGACATAGGTCATCATTAAGGTTGCGACTACAACTAAGAAGAAGAAAAAGGCAAGTTTAGAGCTACCTAGAACGTTCGAAACTAGAATCAATAAGCACGTAAGTCCCGTGAAAAGAGTTAGGAGTAAGTAAGGCCACTCAAAGGTTGGAAGCGCAACAAAAAAAGCACAAAGCAGATGAAGGATCCACTCAAGGAGATGATGTTGATAAGGATCAAGTCATTGGTCTCCTTAAAGCTGTGTTTTTCGATTACGCCAGCGCGACGTACGGTTTTGAGGGTGACCATAGAGAGCTCAACAAATTTGTAAAAATCTGTCCTACGAAGCTAGTTTTGGGAACGTTGTTCATGCAGCTGACGAATCATACCGTCCGCCACACCCATTTTCGGAACATGGATTTTTCGAATCTTGGCCCACTTCGTCACTTTGAGAAAGATGTTGCTCGCGTGCTGAACGACATCTGCGCGGTCGAGGTTCATGTTGAGCTGGATGAGCCGCTCTTCATAAGACATCTTATTGATCACTTCTGCAGATTCTACAAGTTCATCTCTGAATAGAGGTTGCCAGTTTGACTTTTGGTTCAATTTGTAAATCCGATTGATGTTACCTCCAGAACCAATGGCTTCCAAGTCCTTGAATTCAACTCTATGGGCCTTTAGCCAAGCTTTCATCTCGTCCCAATCTTCTTCGGTCACCAAGTTGTTGAGCAGTCTGATTGTTCCTATATTAAAGGACTTCATCGTGGCCACTTCACCTTTTACGAATAAGGTCATCTCTGTACTACCTCCACCTACATCGATGTACAGGTAGTTCTTGTTGTTGTCAAGAATATTTTCAATGTGGGTTGAGAAAATGATATCCGCTTCTTCCTGACCACTGATAACTTCAAGATTGATTCCCGTTTCGTTTCGAACCTGCTCTGCTACCATTTTACCGTTCGAAGCTTCTCGCATGGCAGAAGTCGCACATGCTCTTGAGAAATCTACTTCGTGAGCAATCATCAATTGCTTGAACGCCCGCATACTCGAGATGAGCCGAATGGTGTTTCTTTTAGAGATTTCTCCTACCGTAAAAACGTCTTGTCCCAGCCGAATCGGAACCCGCACCAAGCTTACTTTCTTAAAATGTGTTTTTCCCTTGTAGTCGATGGCCGACATAAGTAGGAGTCGGATAGCATTCGAACCGACATCAATTCCTGCGTAGTTGGTGATCTTCACTGATCCGTGATTAAAACTGTGTCAAAAAGTCTTTTGACGAGTTTTTCAGGTGATCGAGCATCGGCCGTGTAAGACCATGATGACAAGCGATGAGCATTCCGCCTCTCATGACTAGATCAGTCTCAGGATATCCATTTTTACTTGCTCTGTGTGCAACGTTTTTCATCGCAGGTTGACGGATGATGTTTCCTGTAAACACTGTGCGTGTCATGATGCGCAGTTTTTCCAAGAAAATTTGCATCTCTCTTCGCTTGAAAGGTGCCGAATCTTTTATCGTGAGGGCAAAGGCCAACCAACCTGTGTAAGAGTTTGGAAGTTGATTAGGAAGGAAAAACCAATCTTCCCATTCAGAGAAAAAATCCCTTAGCTCATTGTAGTTGTCAATCCGAGCCTGTATGTTGTCGTTGAGCTTATTTAATTGAACAAGTCCAAAGGCAGCTCCCATCTCAGAAGGTTCTAGGTTAAAGCCAAGTTCGTCGAATACAAATTTGGAATCGTACTCAACCCCATCCACCACAACATTAAAGCGGTTTTCAATTTTCTCCGATTCCACAAAAAGGCTTGAACTCCGTCCCCAAGAGCGCAGAAGTTTTGCTCTTTCGTAATGCTCATCGCTGTTTACACACAACATTCCGCCATTTCCGCCGGCATTGATGACGTGTGAACCATAGAAGCTTGTGATGCTCATATCTGAGAAGCGACCGCTGCTCTTATCACCAATGAGGGCACCCAAGGTATCTGCTGAATCTTCTAGTACGAATAAGTTGTACTTATCTGCCAACTCTCTAAGCTTCTGCCAATCCGGGAGATTTCCAATAAGGTTCGGAATCACCAAGGCTTTGGTTTTGTCGGTGATCATCTCCTCAACCTTATCTGCATCAATGCAATAGGTTCCTGGCTCAACATCGACGAAGGCAGGAATCAATCCGCGACGCACTTGAGGTGCAACGGTGGTTGCGAAGGTTAGGGCAGGGGTAATGACTTCCCCGCCAGCTTCAAAATCCAAGACTTCCGCGGCTAGGTAAAGCGCTGACGATCCAGAGTTCACCATAATACCATGATTCTTGGCATAGAGGTCTGAAACACGATCTTCCATTTCCCGAACATGTTTCCCCATCTGGGTACTTGTTTTCAGCACATGAACTACTGCGTCAATTTCATCTTGACCATGAACAGTCATTCCATAAGGAACTGCGATAGGATCACTCATTTATTCAATTATTTAGCCCCAAATCTAATTTTAAGTGGCATTCGATTTGATCAATTAGTTTGATTTGTAACAAGAACTTTTACTTTTTAAATAATCATCCAAGTTTCCAAATTCAGAGTTTGGCTGCTCGTCTAAAAAGCGCTTTGCAATTAGGCCTCCCATCGACGGTCGGTGGGCTTCTTGATTCAGGTCTGATGTACAA
>CAXAIH010000122.1:0-6487 GCA_963968755.1 uncultured Flavobacteriales bacterium | reverse complement strand
TAGTGATGTTCGTTGTGTTGGTTGAAATACTACTGGTATTACTAGTAATGTTCCCAGCGTTGGTTGTTATTCCGGAAGCATTCGTTGATACTCCGCTTGTGTTGGTAGCGATGTTCGTTGTGTTGGTTGAAATGCTACTGGTATTACTGGTAATGTTCCCTGCGTTGGTTGTTATTCCAGCGGCATTCGTTGACACCCCACTTGTGTTGGTAGTGATGTTCGTTGTGTTGGTTGAAATACTACTGGTATTACTAGTAATGTTCCCCGCGTTGGTTGTTATTCCAGCGGCATTCGTTGACACCCCACTTGCGTTGGTAGCGATATTCGCCGCATTTGCATTGATGGCAGCTGTATCTCGATAAATGGTAAGGTCCACCGTATTTGTCACACCAGCCTCAGTGAGATCCAACTCATCGTTGGAAGTGTTCAAGCTGAAGCCTGTGATTAATTCGTTTGTTGAATCTGCATCAGCTACTTTTGCCCAGTAGGATTTACCGGTGGAATCCATCGCCATCAACACATATCCTTCTTGAGCGCCATCCGTGATGTATAAGGTGTCTTCAACCTTTACATTTCCTTCATTGAACCACGCAGCCCAATTTTCAGCAGCGTTGGCTGCTCTTGTGTAGAGAGCGATGTTTCTTCCGTTTGCATTTGGGACCCAAGCTGAACGACCGTAAAAGGCGATGTTGTCTCCAAGGCCATTTGCGATACCGTAGATTGCGGCGTCGCTCAAATCAGCGCTGTCGGTCAAAACACCAACTACACCACGTTTGATTCCGGTATTGTCACCGCTAATGTCTCCGTATACCCCGTAGTTTGCAGTGGTTCCATTTGAACCGTCAGTGATACCTGAAACAGCAATGTTCCTGTCCGTTGCGCTATCCGCTTCAGCACGGATTCCATAATTATTTAACGCAGTACTTCCAGTGGCCCTCACGCTTAAGGCTTCATTTGTTTGTGTTGCTCCGGAAACATCCACATTTAGTTGGTCGTTGATTTGAACAAATCCACCATCTACTTGAAGGGCATTTCCGTTCGCTGAAGAACTTCCAATCGCTAAGCTGTTTAGGTTATATATGGTATCGTTTCCAGCATCACTTCCGGCTGCAAGAACTTCATCTAAGGGTCTAGCTGAAACCTGCTGCCAGGTAGCGCGGCCTATATTGTCTGTAGTTAATACGTAGCCAGCGGTTGTATCACCCCGGATAATCAAGCCGTCGCGGATGTCTACTTCAGCACCTTTGAAGACAGCACTTCTGTTGTACGTACCGCCAGAAGATTCAGCGAGCAAGGCTACGTTCGAATTACCAGCTGGGTCGTTGGTTTGAACTAGAATACCTCTATTGGTGCCACTTCCTTCGGCGGCAGCAAGCACACCCACTTTTTCACCCGAATTTCCAGTTGCCGCACCAACGACCCCTCTGTTTGTGCCAGTTGAGTTTTGAGCTTGACCGTGTGCACCTGTGTTTGTTGTGCTGCCAGAACCTGTTGCAAATCCGGAAAGGGCTTCATTCCAAAGTCCAATTGTTTGAACTTGACCGAGAATCGCTCTGTTCATAGAGCTCGGGTTCGGCATGAGGCCAGGGAAAACCGTAGATCTAACACCAACATTTGTGGTGGCATTACCAGAGGATGCATCAAGACCGATATTGGTTCCTGTAGATGTGCCATTCGAGGTTGCATCAACAGCGTAATTGTCACCACCTGTTCCGTTGATTTCAAAATATGTTGCAGATTGAGCACCGGTCGTGGCACGCCCTCTACTCTTGACAAGGATGGTGTTGTATTTGTTACCAGCCGCATTCACGAAGGTGTCGTTCACAAACATCAAGTGTGTACTGGTTTGACCTGAAAAGGCCGTAGCCAAACTGCTCGTGTCACCAATAACAAGTTTGCTCAATCCAACTAAGGAATCTCCTTGTGCGTTGTTTCCCTTGCCGAGGACATCGTCAATACCACCTTCAACATCCAAAGTTGTAAGGTCAATAATCATCGTATCACCCCCTTCAAAAACATAGAGGAAGCTGTCGTTCACCAAGCGAACGCTGTCGATGAGTTCGTTTGTTGGATCGGTATCCAAGTCAGATGCAATGTGCGTGGCCAGAGCCAAGCTGTCGGCAGTAGCATTTGCTTTAAGCAGGGCAATGTCGATTTCGTTGGTATCCACTTGATCAAATACAGAGCTCAAGTCGATGGTATCGTTCTGACTTTCGCGGCTCAAAATCAATCGTCCCGCGTCTAAGAAGATGGATTGATCATCGGTATTGTCGAGGAAAGGTGACATGTCGATATCGGTAGCGTTGGTGTTTCCGGTGATGCGCAGGTCACTTCCGTTAAGCTCCAAATCTTGTTTGGTTTGAACGTCGTACGCTTGAAAAGCATAAGGAACTGCACTGAATTGTGAGGTTCCCATAAACTGGAAGTTGGTTCCACCGGTTGGATCTAGTTCAATGCGGATGAAGTAGGTTTCCGTTCCCCAATCCAGTTTGTTCAAACTGTCGGGAGTGAGACTTCCAATGTCGAGGTTCACCAAGCCAATGGCGTTGGTATTGATGAGGTGTGTTTCTTCAAACTGCAGAGGTCCATTCGGACTTCCCTCTCGGATTTGAAAAAGAATGTTCACCGTTTGATTGGCGATGGTGGCACCGGCCCCATTTCGCACAATCGCTTGATATTTAAAAGAAGAAGGGGCTTGAGCAAATGTTGCCAACCCAGTCAACCAAAAGATGGCTACCAAAGCTAATTTCCGCATCACGATTTATTTATCTAGCTGTTATTGGATTCGAATTATTCGATTTTCTGGACTTTAAAAGCCTTTAAAAAGTTGCCAGCTGCGTCATTCACGCAGAGCAAATAGGTGGCAACCGGAAAGGCTTCCAGATTGATTTCAATAAGTTCTTCTTGAGATTCCATGTTGAGAATCTCACGGCCGCGCATGTCGCGCATACTGATGTTTACGCCTTTGTGCCCATCCGGGTCGAGGTACAAGAAATTGCCGGTAGGGTTGGGGTAAGCTTTTAGGTTGAGAAGGAGTGGAGTTACTTCTTCCAGCGTGCTAACGAGTAGTTTTTCTTGGTGAAAACCTTGGGTAAGAAAGAGGCTTTGTCGACCTAGGGTGGCGATTACAGGCTCGCCTATGGTGAAACTCATGGAAAAAGTTCCTTGGTCAAAATGATCTCCTGCAGTTCCGGTAACGTACTGCCCTACAGTATCTAGTTGGGCATTGGTAACAGCAGGAATGACGATCAAGAGGGCAATCGCGATTCGCAGTTTCATATCAAGAGGTTCGAAGTCAAATTTAACCGAAGTTTTGGCACCACTGCAGCTTCAGCTTATTTCTTGGTAAAACGACCCATTTCTTCGACGTGCACTGATACGAGAGCAAATGAACTGGCCGAGTTTGGTCCCGTTTAACAAGTTCTATTTCGCAGTACAGCTTTTGAAGGCCTGTTTTGTCAATTTCAATTGACAGCCTTCGAGTTTTAGGTTCTAAGTTTTAGGTTAGAAGTCCCAAGTTCCGAGAAGGCTAGAGTTGAAAGTTCACTTTTTTTTTGCCAAAAGCCAAAAGCCAAAAGCCAAAAGCCAAAAGGCATTCTCTCTCTCATTCTCTTTTCCCTTTCTTTGCTCCATGTTGGATTTGGGAAGACAATTGGTGTCAGACGAGCTTCTCACAGAAGAGTTTGTATGCAACCTGAGTAAATGCAGAGGTGCTTGCTGCGTTGCAGGGGATGCCGGTGCTCCGCTCGATCAGGATGAAGTAGCTCAGATGGAGGCTGCTTTGCCGGCAGTTCACGAGTATATGCGTCCAGAAGGATGGAAGATTGTGAAGAAACAAGGTGTTGCCATTCAGGATCCGTTTGGGCCTGGATTGGTCACCCCACTGATCAATAATGAGGAATGTTCCTTTGTGGTGTTTGACGAAAAAGGTTCCACCAAGTGCTCTTTTGAATTAGCACACCGTGATGGCAAGACTGATTTCTTGAAGCCCATTTCATGTCATTTATATCCCATTCGAATTTTAGATTACGATGCCTTTCAAGCGCTCAATTATCATCAATGGGATATTTGCAGTCCGGCCTGCGATTTGGGTGCGGAATTGAAGGTTCCAGTGTATAAATTTGCCGAGCCTGCGCTGCGCAGAAAATTTGGAGATGCCTGGTTCGATGAATTTGAAGAAGTTGCTCAAGCATGGTTGGAACACGATGCAAAAAAAACCTAAGCTTTCCGAATCATTCTCTTAAAATGGGGATAATTCTAGCTTAATATTTGACATAAGTCAAGGTGGGGTTGAGCTTCCCGAGCAGAGCGATTTTTATGAACACAATTGTGTGAAGAGGCTCTGTTGAAAACTTGGGGTGAATGTGAATTAAAATGAATTGCACCCTCTCTCTTTTTGGACAAAATTTGTCTTGTTAAGATTGGTGAAGTAGCCCCTTGCCAATTCTGACCTCACCAGAGAACATTCTTTTAATAGTTTGTAAGTCAATTACTTAGGCGAAAGAAGAGCCTTTTGCCCTGCCGACCCTCTCTGTCAATTTAATTAGTTAAAGGGCTGGAACACAGAACACAAATGGATACGAAAGAGACGATCAAAAGCACCGAGGTTCAAGCTGAAAATATTGGAGAAGAAGTAGGAAGAGTACTTACTCAAGAGGAGTTGCTCGAACGTGAACCGATTCTCCAAGACAATCCAAATCGATTCGTAATCTTCCCAATTCAACACGACGACATTTGGCAGGCCTACAAAACTCAGGAAGCTTGCTTTTGGACGGCTGAAGAAATCGACCTCGGTTCCGACGTGGTAGATTGGAAAAACAAACTCAACGACGATGAGCGTTATTTCGTAAAACACGTCTTGGCATTTTTCGCTGCGAGCGATGGAATCGTCAATGAAAATCTTGCGGAGAATTTCGTGAATGAAGTTCAATATTCGGAAGCGAAGTTTTTCTACGGCTTTCAAATGGCCATGGAGAACATTCACTCTGAAACCTATTCCTTGTTGATTGACACTTACATCAAAGACCCGGAAGAGAAGAGCAAGCTCTTTAACGCAGTGGAGACGATGGACTGTGTTAAAACCAAGGCCGACTGGGCCCTAAGATGGATTGACCAAGGAACCTATGCAGAACGACTTGTTTCATTTGCAGCAGTAGAAGGCATCTTCTTCTCTGGAAGTTTTTGCTCCATCTTTTGGTTGAAGAAAAGAGGACTTATGCCAGGACTCAGCTTCTCGAATGAGCTCATTTCACGTGATGAAGGACAACACTGCGACTTTGCATGTTTGCTCTACAACAGTCACCTTAAGAACAAATTGCCGAAGCAAGTAGTGGAGCGTATTATCACAGATGCCGTAGCCATTGAAAAAGAATTTATCATTGAAGCACTTCCAGTAAAACTCATTGGAATGAACTCTGAAATGATGAGTCAGTACATTGAGTTTGTAGCGGATCGATTGCTCGTTGAGCTCGGAAATCCGAAAGTGTACAATTCCTCAAATCCATTCGATTTCATGGACTTGATTTCACTTCAGGGTAAGACCAACTTCTTTGAAAAGCGAGTTGGTGAATACGCATTGGCAGGCGTAAAACAGGGAAATTCCGGTACGGACAACCGCATTTTCTCCACCGAGGCAGACTTTTAGAAAACAGCACAACAAAGAAGCATGTACGTATTAAAAAGAGACGGAAGAAACGAGGTAGTTAAGTTCGACAAGATTACTGCCCGTATTAAGAAATTGTGCTATAGCCTCGATCCTGTGGTAGATCCTGTGAAGATCTCTATGAAGGTGATTGAAGGTCTATACGAAGGGGTTACCACCTCTGAGCTTGACAACCTTGCAGCTGAAGTAGCTGCTTCGATGACAACAAATCATCCGGATTACGCGCAACTCGCTTCGCGTATTGCCGTGTCCAACTTGCACAAAAGCACCAAGAAGTCCTTCTCGGAAACCATGGCGGATCTATACAATTACGTCGATGATAAGACGGGTAAAAAAGCTCCTTTGCTTGCCGACGACGTGTACAAGATCATCGAGGACAACAAAGAGGTTCTAGATTCAACCATCATTTACGACCGCGATTTTGGTTATGACTATTTCGGTTTTAAAACATTGGAGCGTTCGTACCTCCTCAAAGTAAACGGACAAATTGTTGAACGTCCTCAACAGATGTTGATGCGTGTTGCCATTGGCATTCACAAAACAGACATCGACTCTGCTGTGAAAACTTACGAATTGATGTCGGAGCGTTGGTTTACCCACGCAACGCCAACTCTTTTCAACGCAGGAACACCTAAGCCTCAAATGTCAAGCTGTTTCTTGCTCACCATGAAAGACGATAGTATTGGTGGCATCTACGATACGCTTAAGAATTGTGCTCAGATTTCTCAGTCTGCTGGTGGAATCGGCTTGTCAATTCACAACATTCGCGCAACTGGATCTTATATCCGCGGAACGAATGGGGAATCGAACGGTATCGTTCCTATG
>CAXAIH010000121.1:0-6495 GCA_963968755.1 uncultured Flavobacteriales bacterium | reverse complement strand
ACCTAATCCCGCTGGTTGAAAATGCCCTCTCCGATGGACACCGGAATTACATCGTAGGCGACGGAAAACAAGCCATTTACAGATTTCGAAATGGAGATGTAATGCAGTTCGTCAACCTTCCCACCCTCCACACCTCACAGGCTGAACGCCAACATATTTTTAGTCATTCCTATAAGGAAGTCTTTCTAGAAGATAACTACCGATCAAAGTCTGAATTGGTGCGCTTCAACAACGAACTCTTCGCTGCACTATCGCAGGATCTTGCCGAAGAATTTCAAGAAATCTATCACAAACAAAAGCAGAATATAAAGCGCAAAAAGGGTGGCTACATTTCTTGGAGGTATCTCAAATCCAAACTAAATAGCGAAGTCGATACGGCAAACTTTGACTTTGTGCTGCAAGCCGTTGCCGAATGTTTGGAGGATGGCTTCAAAGCAGGCGATGTTTGCCTCTTGGTTCGAAGCAAAAGACATGCTCGGGAACTCGCCACGCTCTTATTAGATGCAGGTTATAAAGTTGAAACCGAAGAGAGTCTAGGCGTTGACCGAGCGGTTTCCGTGCGCCTGCTCATCTCCCTTCTCCGACATCTTCAGGAACCAAATGAACGCTATCACCAGGCAGAAGTACTTCATTGGCTTTGTCAGGGCAGGAATCAAATGGATTCGTATTTGGCGCTCCACGACCTTTTCAAGAAGGAACAAATCAGCTTTGATTCTGCCCTCGAACGCTTTGGGGTGAAGCTACCAAGTCAGGAACTCCTATCGTACAACCAGTCAATTCGCATAGAGCGCTTGATTCAGCTCTTTGATCTCGACGATCGGGAAGCGAATGTATTGGCCTTCTTGGACTTTGCACAAGCTTTCGATCAACATAGTTTTAGAAGCCTGCAAGACTTCCTACTTGAATTCGAAGAGCGCAGAGAGCGTATGTTTATCCAGACTTCGGCTGATCCAAATGCCTTTCAAATAATGACCATTCACAAGGCCAAGGGTTTGGAGTTCCCAGCAGTCATTCTTCCATTTTGCCAATGGGAAAGCATGGTTCATGAGGAATTTCAGTGGATTCCACTCGAAAAAGAAGAACATAAGCTGAAAGAGCTTTTGTTCAGACTCTCCCTAAAAAACAGCAGCTACTCTTCATACGTTGAAAAGGCCACGCAAGAAGCTCATTTGGACAATTTGAACCTATTATATGTTGCGCTCACACGAGCTGAGGAAAGGATGTATCTGATGAACAATTCAGGCAGTATCGGCAATCCAGTTCATGAAAAACTCGCTGCAGATGAGGAAACACAATTGGACGAACTCATTTCTGCTGGCAGCTATGGAGAGCGTGAGGCCTTTATATCCGAGAATAAAGTGGAACACGAGAAACTGAGCTCTAAAGGGCGCCAATCCGGAAACTGGTTGGAAGATTTTACGTTCAGCCTTCCAGAAATAGACCCTTTTCTGGACGATTGGGAAGCGAATCCAAGATCGAAAGGCTCGGCTCTCCACAAGGTCTTAGCTCAACTTCGGAGCCTCGAAGAAGCCAAAGAACTTATTCCCCAACTCTCGAAGCAATATGCCTGGAATGAGAACCAAGAACTGTGGATCAAAGGAGCTCTCCGTGCTATTTCGTCAGAAGATAGGCTCAGAGATTTTTTCTCGTCGGAAGAAGAGGTGCTCATCGAACGAGAAATAAGCAACTCCTGTGGTCAAAGCCTTAGACCCGATCGTGTTCTTATCAAAGATGACGAAGTCTTTATTCTTGATTTTAAGACTGGTAAAGAGAGCGACTCTGAACAGAGGCAGCTTGAAGCCTACCAAAAAGTGTTTGAAGAAATGGGCTACAAAAAGGTGAAGGCAGAAATATTTCGCTTTGAAGCCTAGTGAGCAATGAATTAGCTGTTGGAAACTTCATTCAATCCATTTGCTTTTGGTTCGTCGAGAACATACATTTGTTAGCAACAACGAAGCTCAACTTCAATGAAATCAAAGTATACTTCCATCCTATTTGTGGCGATGTTGATTTCAAGCATCGCTCTTGCGCAACCAAAAAATGTTGCTCGATTAGGTCTATTTAGTTTCGCAACCGGAAAGTTAAATGTTAGTTACGTGCGCGTATTGAGTGAAAAAGCCAGCGTGGGATTGTATGCCGGCTATGCATATAAGGGACTTGGAGCTGCATTTGATCAGGTGGTGGGCCGAGTTGAACTTGGCCCAGAGTGCACGCTTGTGCCATTCAGAGAAGTTGTTCTTCACCCAGATTTACGTCTTTATTCAGCTAAAAACGGAGCTCCAAAAGGCTTCTATTTCGCTCCTTATGGTCGTTTTGTAAGCACGAAAAGTAAAAGTTCATACACCTGGAACCATGTTGACCCAAGTGGAAATGGATTGACCATTCCACCTTCGCTTCTCGATGCTTACATCCGCTACCAGCATTTGTCTTTTGGATTTCAGCTGGGGCACCAATTTCTCATCAAGGATATGGTTGCCGTTGACTTCTTCCGGTTTGGACGTCGTTTGATTGGTCAGAACAGATATAGCATTGAGTTGAGCGGAAATATTGCCAACAATCCAAACGCTCCAGTACAACTTGGTTTTGACGACCAACTCGGACCACTTGGAGAAATTGAAGGAAATGTACCTGAAATCCCTGATGCGCTTCTAAGCGTCGAAACCAGTGCAACACCAACTACTAGATTCTCTTGAGATGAAGCACATTGTAGCCATCTTACCTATCCGATTTGGATTGTCGATTGGATATGCTTTCTAAAAAATAATCTTTCTATTACGAGCCCTTTTCTCATTGGGGAAAGGGCTTTTTTTGGCATATGAAAGTGCGTTACGAATTCAAAAACTTCCAAGACCTCAGTGCAGACGAGCTCTATGCAATTCTGAAGTTGCGTCAAGATGTTTTCCAGCTTGAACAGGAATGCCTGTATCCAGAGCTGGACAACTTGGATCAAAAGGCAAAGCACCTCATGCAATTCGACAATCACTCCTTGATTGGTTACGGTCGCATCCTTTGGAGTGAAGAACAAAATCTACCAGCTTTGGGAAGAATCGTAGTCGAGCCTTCGTATAGAGGCAACTCGTACGGACGAGAATTGATCAACGAACTCAACCGAAGATGTGAAGTGCTTCATCCAAATTCCAAGATCTACATCATGGCTCAAGAACACTTGAAGTCGCTTTATGAGGAAAAAGGCTTTGTGGCCTTTGGTGAGCCATTTCTTGAAGATGACATCCCACATGTTCATATGCTACGCGGCTGATGGAGGACTTTCTCAACTCTTTGAATCAAGAGTAAGAAGATATTTACACCTCCCTCAAACACAGTATACTGGACCTTGACCCGGCCATTCGAGAGTATAGTTCTTACGGTATTCCATTTTATTCGCGCAAGAAAAAGTTGTTCTATATCAACCTAGAAAAACCCTCAAACAGTCTGTATTTGGGCTTTTGCATGGGAGCTCAACTGGACCCAAACAACGAATTTCTAGAAGATATAGGAAACCATATCCGGAAAATGGAAATTACTCAAGTCTCAAAACTCGAAAATCCGGATATACGAGCCTTATTGATGGCCGCGCTAGAACTCGAAACTTAAATTCGTCTGAGTGCCTTGCACTTACTTAAAACCTCTTCGTATTCATTTAACTCTATGGGAATTACACCTCTCTCTTCAATAAGATCGGCAAGCAAATTTCGCTCGGGCATGGTGCTCGCTTCAATAGAAAACAAGCTGTAGGCACTGCTTCCAATCAAGGTTATTTCCTCCATTCTGGAAGTTGAATAAATTTTGAAAAACGAACGCCCATTTGTGTACCTTCTGAAGAGCGGAAATGCGTAATTATGCGCCATGGAATTGGTCTTTGTAAGCGGCAACAAACATAAGCTTGAAGAAGCACGTCTCATCCTGCCTGAGATAAAAATCGTGAGCCTTGAAGAGCTTGACTTTCACGAAGACATTCCTGAAACGGCAGACAGCTTGAAAGGGAATGCTCTGATTAAGGCGCGTTGTATTTATGAGCGCTTTGGTTTGAGTTGTTTTTCAGATGATACAGGTCTTGAAATTGACGCCTTGATGGGTGCACCTGGCGTGTATTCAGCAAGGTATGCGGGTCCAAATGCTAGCTTCAAGGAAAATGTAGACAAGGTTCTTGAGGAGATGGGTTCGGCAGAAAACCGAAGTGCACGTTTTCGAACTTCTGTTGCATTAATTCTCAATGGCCAAGAAAGTGTTTTTGAAGGCGCTGTTGAAGGCTCTATCACTCGACAGGAGTATGGCAACGAAGGTTTTGGCTACGATTCGATTTTCAAACCAACGGGTGATTCACGGACCTTTGCTCAGATGAATCTGAGTGATAAGAACACCTTTAGTCATAGAGCTCGTGCCATGCAAAAGCTCTGCGACTTTCTAGTTGCGATCGAGCGTTAGACGAACCGCCTCTGCGAAAAACTCAGATAAGCTTAATCCTGTATACTCAGCCATCTGAGGAATCAGACTGGCAGATGAAAGTCCTGGTGTGGTGTTAACTTCGATAAGAAAGAGCCCTTTTTTGTTTAATATAAAATCTGGCCGAACAATTCCTTTGCAATCAAGCCAAGTGTAGATCTTCTCGGAGAGCCTCATACAAGCTTCATAATCTGCTTCAGAGATGCGGGCGGGAGTGATTTCCTGCGTTCCCTTATGATGATACTTTGCTTCGTAATCAAAAAACTCTTTTTCAACCACAATCTCGGTGACGGCAAGTGCGTATGGCTTTCCTTCACGTTCAACAACTCCACAAGTAATTTCGGTTCCATCGAGAAACTCCTCTACGAGTACCAAATCATCTTCCGCGAATGCCATCTCAATGGCGGCTTTGAGTTCCGAAGCTTCATTAACTCGACTGATGCCTATACTTGAACCGCTTGCATTTGGCTTTACAAAACAAGGGAGACCAACTTTTTCTATCAGCTCACTTTCGAGGTAATGCTCACCTGCATGAAGTATATAGGCTTCAGCACTCTTTACACCAAATTGGCGCAATAGCTTGTTGCAGGCTGCTTTGTTGAAGCTAATGGAAGAGGCGTACACTCCCGAACTGTTGTACGGGACGTTGAGCAAATCGAAATAACCTTGTAAAAGTCCGTTCTCGCCAGGAACACCGTGAATGGTATTAAAAACCGCGTCGAACTTCAGTTTTTCATCGCCAAGCAAGACACTGAAATCATTCTTGTCGATCGGATAGACTTCGTTCTTGTGTTGCAAAGACCATTCTACTTCATCTATCCAAACCCTGTACACTTCATATTCTGAAGTCTCTAGCGCCTCTATAACAACGTCTGCGCTCTTTGCTGAAATGGTCTTTTCATCTGAATAGCCACCACAAACTACTGCGATTTTCGTATTTCCTTTCACTCCAGTTATCTTGATGAAAAAGTACATCAATGTCTTCTTGAAAGCAAGATTCGAGATGGCACTTATCAAAGCAATACTGTGAAAAAACGCGGAGGGCAATTCCTTATCTTTGGCGACGTTTTGAAGCTATGAAAGGACTCATTGTATTCATGAAATGTCGGGGCTTTATGATCAGTATGATTGTATTCGCACTTATACTGGGCAGCGGCTTTCTTGGTCTGTTGAATTTCTTGCGCGATTACACCTTACTCGATCAAACCATAGTTTTGGAAGATTTCCGAGGTTATCATCAATCGGAACTAAAAGGATTGTTCGAAGAAAATGCCTGTCGATACGAAATCGTTGACTCCCTCTACGATGCCAAGTCTGAAGGTGGCGTGGTATTAAGTCAAATTCCTGAAGCCGGAAGAACCGTGAAGCAAAATCGCAAGGTGTACCTCACAATCAACGCCTCTTCTCCTCCGAAAATCAAAACGCCTGATCTCCGCGACAGATCGAAACGTCAAGCCATTGCGATTCTTGAAACCTACGGACTGCAACTCGGCGACCTGAGGTATGTTCCGAACATCTGTGTTGATTGTGTTCTGGATTTGGAACGAGACAGTACAATCATAGAACCTGGCAGCATGATCGAAAAAGGCAGCGTGGTGAACCTTATTTTGGGTGGTGGCGAGAGCTCAGAGCTGATTCCGATCCCTTTACTCATTGACCGAAATTGGGCTGATGCTAGTCGATTGCTTAAGATAAACGGTTTGAATCCAGTTGTCATTCATACAGACTACGAAACCGAAGAGGACTCTTTAAATGCGCGCATTTACAATCAAATTCCGGCCTTCGACTCACTGGGCTTAGTGCACTTGGGTAGCGAAGTGAAAGTTTTCTTCACTTCCGACTACAATAAAATCCCCAAAATCACCGTAGATACACTCAGCGCTGATACCCTACTATGAGATTAGTCCTTACTCTCTCTTGTCTTCTCTTCGTTTCTATTGCCCTTGGGCAAGAGCGTCTCGATGCCTTGTTGCACAACAGAGAACTCTTCGACCATCAACAACTCTATAAGTCATCAGCAGATGACTACGGCATCATCTACTTGTTAGATAC
>CAXAIH010000120.1:0-6546 GCA_963968755.1 uncultured Flavobacteriales bacterium | reverse complement strand
GTATACACAGGAGTAACATGTGAGAAAGATGTTTTCCTCGGCCCCTCTATGGTATTCACGAATGTTACGAATCCGAGGAGTGCGGTAAACCGAAGAGGGCAATACTCAGAAACACATGTTGGAGAAGGCGCTAGCATTGGCGCCAATGCAACCATTGTATGCGGTCATGATATTGGTGCTTTTGCCTTTGTTGGTGCCGGTGCCGTGGTCACGAAGACGATTCCTGCGTATGCACTCGTATTAGGAAATCCTGCGAAGCAGGTAGGTTGGATGAGTGAATATGGCCATCGTCTAGATTTTGATGACCAAGGAAAAGCTAGCTGTCCTGAAAGTGGAGATGGCTATCAACTGTTAAACGATACTGTAAGGAAACTGTGAGTATGATTTACGATGATCTCGTAGCGAGAAAACAAAAATTGGCCGTCATCGGCTTGGGTTATGTTGGACTCCCGATAGCTCTTGAATTTGCCAAGAAAATATCTGTAATTGGTTTCGACATCAACGCGCAACGCGTTGACATGATGAACAACGGGCAAGATCCAAGCAATGAATTGGATTCTTTGGAATTTGAAGGCAAGGACATTGTATTCACTGCAAACCCCGCAGACCTAAAGGATGCCACCTTTTTTGTTGTCGCGGTGCCAACACCTATTGACGAATATAACCAACCAGACTTGCTTCCCCTCTTGGGTGCGAGTGAGAGCGTGGGTAGTATTCTAAAAAAAGGCGACTATGTAGTTTATGAATCTACTGTATACCCAGGCTGTACTGAAGACGATTGCATCCCAGTTCTTGAATCCGAAAGCGGTTTAAGGTTCGTTGACGATTTCAAGGTTGGATATTCCCCAGAACGTATTAATCCAGGAGATAAAGAGCATACCATTTCAAAAATCCTGAAGGTTGTTTCAGGTTGTGATGAGGAATCATTGGATCAAATTTCAAAAGTGTACGAGCTCATTATTACGCCTGGTGTGCATAGAGCTCAGTCCATCAAGGTAGCTGAGGCAGCGAAAATTATTGAAAACACTCAGCGTGATTTGAACATTGCCTTGATGAATGAATTGAGCATTATCTTTAACCGAATGGGCATCAATACATTCGATGTTCTGGAAGCGGCTGGTACCAAATGGAATTTCTTAAGATTTTTCCCCGGCCTTGTTGGAGGGCATTGTATTGGTGTTGACCCATACTATCTCACCTTTAAAGCAGAAGGTTTAGGCTATCACGCAAAGGTTATTAACTCCGGACGCTATGTGAACGATTCTATGGGATTCTACGTGGCTAAGCAAACCGTGAAACGCATTCTGAAGGAAGGAAAACACATCATTGGTTCACGTGTTTTGGTTATGGGAGCAACGTTTAAAGAGGACGTAAGCGATATTCGCAATTCCAAAGTTACCGATGTCGTTAAGGAATTGAAATCTTATTCCTGTGAAGTTGAAGTGGTTGACCCACATGCCGATTCTTCGGAGGTTGCAGAAGAATACCATTTCGAACTTAGCCCAGCACCTTCGGGCAAGTACGATGCAGTAATTGTAGCTGTAAACCATGCCGACTATGTGAAAGCGGATGAGGCCTATTTCGAGAATCTACTTACCGATCGTGGTCTACTTGTCGACATCAAAGGAATTTACAGAGGCAAGATCAAGAACTTAAACTATTGGAGTCTTTAGCATGAAGGTTTTGATAACAGGCGGGGCCGGTTTCATTGGTTCTCACCTTGTGCGGCGGATGGTAAACAACTATCCAAGCTATGAGATTGTGAACCTTGACAAGCTCACCTACGCTGGAAATCTGAAAAACCTGCTCGATGTAGAAAATGCCTCGAATTACCGCTTCGTCAAAGGAGACATCGAAGATCATGCTTTCGTTGACGCTCTATTTCTGAAGGAGCAATTTGACGCATGTATTCATCTAGCGGCAGAATCACATGTAGATCGCTCGATTACTAACCCAGATGCTTTTCTGCGTACGAATGTCCTAGGCACCTTCCACCTGTTGGATGCAGCTGTTAAACATAGCGATATCAATTCTTTCTTGTTTTACCATGTATCCACGGACGAAGTCTACGGCAGTCTTGGTACAGAGGGCCTTTTTAAGGAAACGACTTCATACGACCCTAAAAGCCCTTATTCCGCCTCAAAAGCAGCCTCTGATCACTTCGTACGCGCTTACGGAAACACCTTTAAGCTGAAATATAAGATATCGAATTGCTCCAACAATTATGGACCCAATCAATTCCCTGAAAAGCTAATTCCACTCTGCATCAACAACATTCTTGAATCACGACCTCTTCCCATATACGGTAAAGGAGATAATATTAGGGATTGGCTTTTTGTAGAAGATCACGCAGAAGCAATTGACCGCATTTTTCACGAAGCACGTATCAACGAAACATATAACATAGGTGGAAAGAATGAATGGACGAACATCTATTTGGTTCGACTTCTATGTGATGAAGTAGACCTTGCCTTATCAAACGAAATTGGAACGTCGCAAAAGCTCATCACCTTCGTTGAAGATAGAAAAGGTCACGATATTCGTTACGCGATAGACCCTAGCAAGATTGAGGCAGACTTGAATTGGGAACCAAAACATACCTTTGAAACCGGTTTGCGTGAAACCGTTCAATGGTATCTTTCCAACAAGGAATGGATGTCAGATGTCATTAGTGGGGAGTACCAGGCCTACTATGATCAGCACTACAAATAGACTAGACACAAAAAAACCACCAAAGTTTCCCTTGATGGTTTTTACAAATTTCATTCTTTTCTAGAAAGACCACATATCGTGTTCGAACTTGAAGATTTCATCTTTGATGCGTTCGGCTTCTAACAAGGCATCTATTCCCGTCTTGTATTCATTGATTTGACGATCATATACATTCGACTCCTTGATGATGGTAGACTCAAACTGACGTTTCCAGAATACATCTTCATAAGTACGTCGCTCGGCATCGTTTTTGCGATTGTATACTTCATTATTTGCAAACACATAACGCGCTTCAGGAAAATAGATCCAGAACAAATCCTCCAATGCAGGTTCACCTGCCTCGTTTTCATATTCTCGAACCGGCTTCAATCCAATGATTCGAACATCCATTACTGAACGTTCTCTTTCAAAAAACCAATCTTCCTTCATCTCATAGAACTTAATCTCTTGAGAATTCACCTCTTCCTCAATTGTCTTTGTTCCAATGATTTCACCATCCTCATCGTACTCATTTGTTTCTCTTTTTCTAAGAAGCAAAGAACGAATTTCATCCGTAGTAAGTGGCTTTCTAAACATATCATCTGGTGCGGCAGGTGACCCTGGATCATAGCCTGTAAGAGTTCCCTCTTCTAGCAAAGCTTCCTTGATAATTGAAAAAAGATTCTTTCTTCCTTGTTTGGCTTCAAAGCCTACAGGAAAATAAAGAACTTGATTCATCTTCTTCCGAAGATCAATTCGTCTCCAAATTCGCTTAGACCACATCACATCGGCTTCACGCAAATGAATGTATGGAATAACTTTCCTAGAAGGAGTATTCTCCTTCACGTACACGCCGTCAAGCACTGTACTCTCTTGCGCTTTTGAGCCAAGAGCAAAAAAGAAAACAATCGAAAGAAGAAGAATCACTCTTTTCATAATAGTTCTATTTAATCTCGATGATCAAGTTACCATCAAGAGGTTGTCCTAACTTAGCGTCCGATCGTTTCGCTACCAAATCTTTAACAATGATGCTCTGCCCAGGTGACATAGTCTTAAGAACGCGCTTCATTTCTGGTGTGATTCTATTGGACTTCGCATTGTAGGTTTTGGACTTACCCTTTGCACTCACCGTAATCTTAAACTCAGTCACACGGAATTTCAAGTCAAAAAGGAAATCATCCAATTTGGCAGTTATGAAATCACCAGATAAAATCTGAGCTTTAGACATCTTGAATGATCCACGCTTACCCAAAAATTCGGGAGTAGGAGGTGGTACAGATTTGATTCTATATTTCAAGGGCTTGAACTTCGGAGCATTTGCACCTTTAGCAGTGACTGTAACGTTTACTTCTTTGGCCTTTAACTTGTCTGACGGTTTTACAACGTACTTTCCTTCAGCCTTGCTTTTAGCACTTACAGAACAATTGGCGACGGATAAGTTCAAGTCATCTGGAGACATCCCAGCCGCAGAAATCTCAACTGGATTATCCAATCCTTTGTAAAATACGTTCATCGCTGTAGGAGAAACTACCAAGGAAGGTTTAGCTGCCTTGAAACTATGCGTAAAGGCATATGGCTTATAATCCCCTCTAGGACCTTTAATCTTAATTACTCCACCCCATTCGTAATCACCAGCGCTGCGAGGCACAACAGAGTAAGTTGCAATTCCCGCTTGAACAGTAACGTTAGATGTATCTGGGTTATCCAAAGTCAAATTAACAGAGTCAAAACCTTGAATTACTCCGTCTTTAACATCAGTGATTTCAAGAACCGGTTGTGTTGTCGTAGAATATGCTGCAACAATCACCTGAGCCTTGAAAGAATCACCAACAGTAATGTAGGTTCCATTCAAAGGAATAACCTTAGGCTCCAATTTATCGAACTTAAAGTCATCAGCTGTGATCTGTCCCATAAGACGGCGAAGTACCTCAGCCTCGATGTTTCGGACATCAGCTTGAAATCTTGAAAGATTCGTAACAACTGCCGCAAGAGGTAAATGGTAGAAGTTTGCTATCTCCCATTTTTCCTCAACCTCGTGCATCATAACTGAGTGCAACGGAATCTGAACTGCTGCAAGCTCTTCTTCGTTCAATTCAGGAAGTACCTCCTCTACTTCAGCATTGAACTTCTCCATCATGCCTCTCAACTTAGGGGCTGAGTAAGCATATTCTGGAGAACTCTCTGGCCACAACGCTGCTGGCGCGTTAGGTCCAACAAGAACATAGGTTCCAACTTCCTGGTTATCCTTTCCATGAACGTGCTCTAGGGTGGTCTCTTTAGCAACATCCTCTGGTATTTTATCAGCTTCCGCTTTAACCTTAGTTTTTATCTCTTCAAGGAGCTCTGCAATCGCATCTGCATCATCTCTGACTTGCTTGGCGCGATTATAAAACGGAGTTACCTTAATTGGATCATCCAATTCCAATTTTTCAAACCTAGAATAGGTAGCACTAATCTTATCTTCAAAGTGTTCTGTAGTTTCTTCCAACCCTTCGTTGATAATTACAAAGGAATGAAGAATCTCTTTCGAAACATTCATAGCAAGAAGGGCGAGCAACACCAAATACATGATATTGATCATCTTCTGCCGTGGGGGTAAATCACCTAATGACATCTGTTAGCTCTTTAATGGGTTAGATAATCAATAGCGATTACGCTTGAGTTCCTTGGTTTCCAGTCATTGCAGTAAGCATGTTACCGTAAACCGTATTCAACTGAGAAATATTGTTTGACAATTCAGCCATCTGAGCACGATACTGTTGCGCATCGTTCACTGATTCATTCAAGTTTTGAAGCAGACCATCTATACCATCAAAGTACTGCTGGGTAGCAGCAATCTGAGCTTTGGAGCCCTGTAGCTGAGCAGCGTATGATTCATTTAACTCGGAAAGGTTACTTGCCATTGAATTCAAATGAACTCCTAGAGAGGATCCTGAATCGCTTGATTCAGCCAATCCAGTTAAAGATGCTGAAGCTGCATCGTAAGTCCCACTTAATGACTGTACGCTTCTGCTAGCACTTCGAAGACTGTCAACGTAATCGTCTGTGGCGGCGCTTGCGTTTGAAACATCTGCTAATTTGTCGGTGGTGTCTTTCAATCCACGAAGACCAGAACCCAAGCTTTCAATCAGTTCTGGACCAATCTTGGCATCTTCCAACATATTGTCCAATTGCTCTGTTACGGGAAGATCACTTCCTTCAGTAACTTCTGCGAAATCTTCCTCACCTTCTTCTTCATCATGGTGAGCTAACTCTGGGTATACTTTCGACCAATCTGTAGATAAGTGCTGTGGTTCAAGAGCACCCAAAACAAATAGCAGCGCTTCGGTCCCTAGTCCAACAATCAACATAATAGATGCACCTGGGTAGTGCTGAATCTTAAACAATGCTCCAAGGATTACAACAGACGCCCCAATAGACATCCCGTAGTTAACCATGGTTTTTCCTTTTACAGTTCCGTATAGATATTCAGATAATCCACCTTTTTTCTTGGACATAGGTCAGATAGGTTTTTGTAATGATTAGATAAGTTTAGACTAGATTGAAGATTTACCCATACCAAGATAACTCATTACACAGCGAAAGCCAACATAGCTTTTCGCAGTATCCTGATATTCATAAGTGCGAGTGCTCGTTTGGAGAAAATATCCAACGTCCTTCCAAGATCCTCCACGGATCACTTTACGCTTCAAAACCGGAGGATCATCGTCCTTAGCTTCGTACACGTAATTCATATTCAAATCGTGCGCATAATCAAGAGCTGACTCTTCATATGCATTGCTTGTCCACTCTGCAACATTACCAGCCATACAATACAATCCAAAATCATTAGGCTCATAGGACATTGTAGGTACG
>CAXAIH010000119.1:0-6560 GCA_963968755.1 uncultured Flavobacteriales bacterium | reverse complement strand
GTACTGGTCATCCCCTTGCATATTCGTCAGATACAAATCTGTCCATCCATCACCATTGAGATCCATCGGATGTGAATCGCCCGTCCATGAAGTATCGAGAAGGTTCATCTCCTTGCTCACATTCTTAAAGCGGTTACCGCCTTCATTGTGGTATAATATACTTAGCTCCTTACGATCTGGGAAAAGGTGTCCAAAAAAGGCATCCTTCATGGCCTCAGGAAACTGATACTCCCCATCTTGCAATGGATCTGAAGGGTGCTTTACTTCCATGGTACTAGTAACACCCGTTGTGAATTTCCCAACGTTCGAAACGAAGAGATCTAGCAATCCATCCTTATCGTAGTCAAAGAAGCTGACTCCTGCTGAATGACCCTTGTAGTCGACCTTAGCCGAGGTACTTATATCTTTAAAGCTGCCGTTCCCCTTGTTTTCAAACATTTTGTTTCCGCCAAGAATACTGGTAACGAAAAGGTCTTGATCGCCATCGTTATCAATATCAGCAAAAGCACCTGAAACACAAACCAAATCTCTTAGGGCAAGTCCACTGCTCTCCGTGATGTTCTTAAACTTTCCTTCACCTATGTTCTTCCACAATTGGTTCTCTCCTATTTGTGAGATCAAATACAAGTCCAACAAACCGTCGCCATCTACATCGGCGGTAAGAATCCCGTTACCATGATCGTAATGACTTGGTTTATATGTTTTACCAGCGTCATCGGCAACTTGATGCCTCCAATCGATACCCGACTCTTGAACCTTGTTTTCGAAGGAGAAATTCACAAAACTTTGGATGCGATGTGCTTTTTTAAGCTGAGCAACCTGTCTCTGATTTAGCCATTCGGGGTTGATGATTTCCAGAGGGTCGGCAATACGCTTATGAGCATCGCGGAGTACCCGTCGAGTGAGCTTAATCAGGTCTGCAGTAGCGCTTTCTTGAAGAAGGTCGAAGCTTCCACGAATACCGCCACTTCGATCTATGAGTAGAACGTCTGTTTCAACATTAACCTCGCTTGGTAAAGATGATTCTGGAAAATCAGACCAAGACCTCAAGGCAAACCAGTTTTCTCCTAGGGCATTCGCTTCCACAAGCTCGCTTAAACTCACTTCATTGATTTCTTCATTTCTGGGAATAATCAGGTAAGCCAAGTCATTCCATGTTGAAAAAGCTTGACCCATAGTCTCGGCTGCAGACTTGAGTGCAGCGAGCTGTTTTGAACACTCCTCATCGCAACTGCCTGAAAAACAGAACACAATATATGGTCTTCCAGCTAGATCTGCACTCCCAAAGGCTTCACCATTCAAATCCAACATAGTGAAGGCATCAAGTTGCCCTATGGGCTCAGGACAGTACTCTGAGTCCGCGTATGGATTCACTTGGCTTGGTTTCGCCTCAGCAAATTCAGGCTTAACCTCCTTTTCTCCTGAATTCTTCAAGAAAAATAGAAATGCTGCAGCTACTGCCGCCAGGACTAACAGTCCAAAAATGATGCGCTTCATAGTGTGGAAAGTGGCTCAAAGATACACCAGGAACAAACACGCTACAACTCTTAATCCTTAAGCCAAAGCTCAAACTCATCGCCGCTAACAACCCGAACTTTTCTGTCAAATTCGTGATTAGGAATTCCACAAAATTGACAAGGGACCAAATCGTAATCGACCATGCGTTGAAGCTCACTCCTAGCCGAATCAGTCTGACCTGGAATAACCAATTGAGCAAGCTTCAAATCTCGAACATCAAAGCAATAGACCAAGTCTTCACTCCTTGAACGCCACCTCACTTCACTGTTTATTGGGAAAAACAAATCTTGTCCCGCTCCAAGTACTTTATCATCAGCACTACCAAAAAGATCATCAGGACCTGCGTAGGTGAAGAACCATTCTGAATTAGAACCTACGAAGCGTACTTCGATTAACTGTTGCATAGGCCGTTTCTCCTTGACTTCATCAAGGATTAGACTCACTTCATAGACTACAACGAGTGTCAAGAATAGTGCGAGCAAGACTTGAAAGAAGTTCTTCATATTCAAAGCGAAAAGTACTTGAAAAAGAAACAGCACAAAAAAACCCGCAGACTTTTCAGAATGCGGGTTTCATATGTTTTAGGCTGATATTATTCGTACACCAACTTCTGCTGAACTGAGTACCCCTCAAAGTTCACTTGAAGCAGGTACAAGCCTGTCTCCAAGTTTTCAGTAATCTCAAAACCTACGTTTCCAACAGGACGGCTTATGATAAGCTTGCCTTGGAGGTCGTAAAGATCAAAAGACTGGATTGGATCTTTGGATGTGCTCACCCATACCTTACCATCCGTATTTGGATTCGGGTATGCTTTCAAACCATTTCCTTCGCCTAGGTCGTTGATGGAAGCCGTGTTCGTTACAGACTCCATCGCCAAAACGGCACGCGGTGAGAAATAGCCCATTACAGTATCGATATAGGCCATCGCTTTAGTTCTTGAAGCAAAAGGATTCGCTGCTGAACCAAATCCACTACCTGGGACTTTAACACCTGGGGCTACGGTCACTGAATCAGCGATGTACGGATCGTTCTGATCGTACCATCCCCATGGCTCAAAACCATTGGCAGCTCCTTCAAATGGGAACAAACCTTCGTAAGAAGTAAGGGCTTGGGCACGTGCTGAATAAGGATCAGTAAACGTTACTGTATCCCAAATCGCAGAATTTCCAACTGCAGCGTTTTCCTGAGCAACAACATAACTTCCACTCACCTCAACAATCGCATCACCAGTAGCGGCCACGATTACTGTTTGAGATTTGTAAGGAGTTAAGGCATCTTTTAAACCGTGGAAGTTCACCACTGGTGGTTCAAGAGCTTCAATCCAGGAACTGTCGCCAATAGCACCACCCATATTCAATACGAGTTGAACATCAGATTCATATCCTGAATGATTTTCTATGTTAAGCGCTGGGATTCCACCGAACCCTTCCCAGTCACCAAGAGTGTCTGTAGAAACGAAAGGAATACCACTCGTGTAAAGGAATTTCGCGAAGTTCAATTCACTTTGTTTATTCAAAGCTCCTTTGGCCAATGCTGCGTAACCACCAGAATTCGTTCCACCGACAGCAATGCGATCAGCGTCGATCTTAAACCTATCATCAGTCGCCTCATCCTTTCGGAAATAGCGAACTGCGGTACTCATGTCCTGAACAGAACGGAATACAGCCTGAATAATCGTACTCGCTCTGGTCTCTTGATCCCCACCAGCAATATCTGGAGTAGGATTCCAGCCAACACGATAGTTGATTGCAGCTGCAACCCACCCGCGTTTTGCGAATTGAGTACAAATCTCCATCATCGCACTATCGTTCTTGTTTCCGAAAGGAAGCGTATTCACACCTTTAGGAAGGTAAGAACCCGAGTGAGCCATGATGATGAGGAAACGTTCTGAAGCGGTGTCTCCAATCGGCTCATACACGTCCATTGTTAGGGTATCAGAGAAAGGAGTTCCACCCAATACAGAAACATTTACTCCATAAACTTCATTGGAAGTAACGTTTACATCAGTGAAAATCTCACTTTCATAACGCTGTGAAAACGCAGTCATCGAAAGCGTCATCAAAGCAATAAGAGTAAGTAGATTGTTTTTCATAAGATTTATTTTGAATCTCAAAAGTAAAGAATAAATCATGCTGAAATAACGGGCTGTTTTAATTTAGTCGACATCATTTTTCAACCTCGGATGAAAAGTGTCTCAGCGTCTCCCACCTTCCCAACTTTTTCACAGCTATTATAATCAGCTGGTTTTCGGGAATGACCGACAGTTGAAAGCCGAGCTCATTCACAGTCCTTTCTTGCAAAAGGGTGCTACCTAAAGAATATAACCGATAAGATTCAATGAGTACTTCATCTTTACTTACAACCCACACCGACTCCCCTCTTCGGTAAAGTCGAACACCCTTAGAACCGAGATTCTTCCTGACCGAAGTAGGTTCCGAATTGAGCACTTTCAATGCCCGTGGATTGAAATAGTTCATGATGGTATCAATGTATTTGTAAGCCTTCTCTCTGGTTGCAAATGGATTCGATGCCGTTCCATAGCCTGTTCCCTGCACCCAATTTCCTGGGGAGATTTCCACCGAGTCAACCGTGTACGGATCATTCGGGTCGTACCATGCCCAGGCCTCGTAGGCGTTCTCTTCCCCTCGAAAGGGAAACAAACCTTCGAATGGTTCCAAGGAATTAGCTCGAGCTGTGAATGGATCAGTCCAATTCACAGTATCCCACACAGTTGTGTTTCCATGTATCGTTCCTTCTTGCGCTATCACATAAGATCCACTCACGCTGATGATGGGATCGCCCGTGGTTACAATTACCCCAACCTTGGTTCGGTACGGAATCAAAGGGTTATCGACGCCTGCCATATTCACAACCGGAGGTTCCCCAGCTTCTATCCAAGAACTATCGCCTACAGCACCTTCGAGGTTTAGAACAAGACGGAAGTCAGAAGAATACCCAAGATGATTCTCTTTGTTCCAGTTGGGATCTCCACCAAAGCCATCGAAGTCTCCCAGGGTGTCGATACTCACATAGGGTTCACCATTGGTAGACAAAAGCTTAAAGAGGTTCAATTCGCTTCGCTTATCTAAACTCCCGCAAGCCACTGCGGCGTAAGCGCCTGAGCCTGTCCCCGCAGCCACAATTTTTGTTGGGTCAATCTTGTAGGTATTCGTGCCAGCCTCATCCTTTCGAAAGTATCGAATGGCCGTCTTCATATCCTGCATGGTTCTGTACACCGCTTGAATAATGCTTCTTGCTCGAATCTCTTGACTTCCCCCAAGAATATCGGGTGTTGGGTTCCAACCCAAACGATAATCGATGCTCGCTACTACCCATCCGCGTTTTGCAAATTCGGTGCAGAGGGCAATCATGCTCGAATCAGATTTGGTTCCATAGGGCAAGGTGTTCACTCCTTTGGGAAACCAACTTCCTGAATGAGCCATCAAAAGTAAAAATCGATTTTCAGCCGTATCCCCTTGCGGCGTGTAGACATCCATCTTAAGATCTTCCAAGCTGGGCGGAATACCTGTCATAACGGTGAAGTTTTCCCCGTAAACCAAATCATGGTCTACTTGGACGTTAGGAAAAAGAACATCTACATAGCGTTGAGAAAAGACAGAGGGCTCAAGAAGCAAAAGGATGCAGCATGTTAGTAGAACCTTCAGAGAAATGTTCATGTCATTTCTTTTTGCGATCCATGTCGACGGAAACACTGAGGTACGCCATACGGCCAATGCGAGGGCCACCATAAGTTTGGAGGTTCTGCTCGTTCAAGATGTTGGAGGCGCCGAGCTTAAAGGTGGTGTAGATCTTTTTCAAGTTGTAACTCACTTGAGCATCCAGCATATCGTAGGTTGGAATGCTCCCTGTGAATTGAGGGGAACCTTCAAACAAGAAACCTTGAATCCATTTGTAAGTCACGCTGAAGCCTAAGCCTTTTAATCTAACTGGACCTATTTTGTATTGAAGATCTCTACCTGTTATGCCAATGTTGTACTTGTGTTCAGGTGTATTGTAGGCCGGTATTATTTCGTCGGTGGAACCTTTCAAGTTGATGCTGTTCCAGCTGTAATTTCCCACCAAAGAGTAATACTTCCAGAAAAAGTAATTTACGCCAATACTCACACCCTGCGTGGTGACTACATCCTCAGAGTTTGCACTCACGCGGTAGACTTGAGTCTCCCCTGGTCTCAACAATCCCAATGTATCGAAAGTGATGTCGGCGCCAATGCGATATCCAAGGAAGTCGCGGTACCAGGAATGGTAATAGCTCACATCAAGAAATATGTCTTTGAATATGACTCCCTTAAAACCCGCCTCAATTGTTCTCACACGTTCCGGTTTCACAGGAGCCACATTAAAGTAACTCAAGGTGTCTCGCTGTAAGGTTCGATTGTACGTCCTAAAAGACTCTACCGTAACCAAGGAATCCCGTCCTTCTATATTACCTACAAGCAGTGCGCGACCCGTGTTGTAATAGAGGAATTGATCTGCCAAGGTTGGGTTTCTAATTGCTGAAGTGAAAGCCAAACGAAATGAATTCGCCGGGGTATGTCGGTAAACGGCGGAAAGTGCCGGTGAGGCTATAGGATCGTAATTCTGATTTTTATCCACTCGTCCAGAGGCTGTAAGTATCAGTCGGTCCGACATAAATCGCTTTTGGGCATTTCCATAAATCCCAAATTCATAGTTGCGCACCACTCTGCCGTTGGTATCTAAGAAGATGGTCCCCTTCGAATCGGGACGATACTGCCGAAGGCTGGCCCCAAGGATATAGGTGCCGTATTCTTCGTCTCCCTTGACTGGCTCAAATTTGTACTGACCTTGAATGTGACTAAGTGCCGATTGGTCGTAAAAGCCCGAACCTCCTTCACCAAAAGTTAGGCTGGAAGTAATATCATTAAAAGCAGAGTCAAATCGAGCAGTGCCCGGAGCATAGAAGGGCTCACGAACTCCAAGACCTACTGAGGAGCCAACGCTATCCGCAAAAGCCCTAGCCAAGTGATGCCAGTTCTGCATGGCGTCACTATAAAGAGTCATTA
>CAXAIH010000118.1:0-6589 GCA_963968755.1 uncultured Flavobacteriales bacterium | reverse complement strand
TTTTGCAGTGGGAGAGGAGAATGAGTTTGACGATTATGTCTTGAAGGAAGGGGAAGAGGTTGTGATTATTCCTCCTGTAAGTGGCGGTTAGATGATGGATGTTCAAATTTTCGAATCCACGCTCGATCCAGAGCTCTGCCGTTCACGGGTTGAAGACGAAGCTGCGGGTGGACTTGTGGTTTTTACTGGTACGGTTCGCAATCAAACTCAAGATAGGAGCGTGCTGCGCCTGGAGTTCGAAGCTTTCGTTCCCATGGCTTTAAAGGAAATGACAAAGATTGCGGAGCAGGTGAAAGAGCGATGGAATACTCTTCATATCTGTATCTATCACCGAGTTGGAGTGCTAGAGGTAGGTGAAATTCCAGTCATGATTGCAGTTTCAACAGCACATAGAAAATCAGCTTTTGAGGCTTGCGAATTTGCCATCGACCAATTGAAAGAAACAGTTCCTATTTGGAAAAAGGAATTCTTCGAGGATGGAGAGGTATGGGTGGCAGCGCACCCTTAAGTCTTACTTCGACTTCTTCAGTGTGATGAACATCTGGGACGTTTTCCCAAACGGACTTCGAAGAATATCAAACCCAGCCCACAAACCATTTAAGATTCCATTGAGCGGATGATATACTGCGGGGTGTTCTTTGGAGATTGAGATTAAGCCCCATTTTTTCAGATAGAAAAGACTTGTGAAAGTCCAAAAGGGAGCGCCTTGTGTGTATGCGAAGCTCTCTTCTTCAATGTTCAAATCTTCAATCATGGAAGCGAAGCTTTCTCGCGTGAACAAGGTCCAGTGACGCGGACAATGATATCCTCCCCAATATTTTCCTTTGAAGAGATTCGCGTCAAGAGCGTCCACGTTCGGCGTCTTTATGACTGCCAATCCTTGCTTGCTGAGAAGATCCCCAACTTTAGCCATTACGGCTTTCGGGTCAGCAACGTGCTCAATCAGATTGAGCAAAAGAATGAAGTCGTACTTCTTGTCTGTTTCGTAATCTTCAATACGGCCATTGAAGTAATCGTGTCCGTTTTTCCGTGCCTCTGATTCTGCCTTTTCGTCGAAGTCGACAACACAGGTGTAATCTACCCGCGAATCGATGCCTTTTACCAGGTCGAGCAACCAGCCCGAGCCGCCGCCAATATCGAGTACGCTGATTTTATCGCCTTCAATTTTATCGAGCAATTTGCCAAAGAACTTCTTGTCGAGATTCTTTTTGATCTTTTGGACAAAGCTCTCGTTGTGCGGCTTGAAGGAGTAGTAGTTCTCTGGGTAAATGATGGAGAGCCGGTCTTCTGGTACCGGGTCAATAAATACCGAGCCACAATTGGAGCACTTGAAAAAGTCAAACTCTTCTTCGTCGGTGCTATAGTATTCGAGGTCGGTAGCTTTTCCCCAGTGCACATTGTCTTGGCTTTTACAGGCCAAACATTCTTTTGACATCCTTATGAATTCAACAGGCGAACGAATATCCGAAAATAGGTCGAATAATTCTTTTCGATGACCCAGCCTACTTGAGTGTCTTTCAAGTACTCTTCCATTTCCTTCAAACGTGTGTAAGAAACATTCGGTTCCCAGTGGTGTAATAGATGTCTATTGAATCCTGCTCCACCAAGCGTTCTTGCGAAAGGCCCTCGGAACATTCTTGAGAGTTTGCCGTGTTCCGTTTTGCTGTAGTCTATTTTGCCGTTGGCAAGTTCGTCTCTATGTTCAAGAAGTTGCCTCAATGCTCCAAAGAAGGGAAAGGTGATCAACATAGCAATTGCCCACGCGACGCTGAAATGCCAGTATCCGAAGTAGAATGGAATGAGCGTGATACAAGCGTTGATTAAGACTCCAATCAGCAAGTACTGTTTGAATTTAGCCTTGTCGAAATTCTGATTCTGGTTTTCTTCCTCCGCTTCGCGACCAAAAATTGTTTTGATGGCCTTGATTCCAAACATAGACTCAAATAGAAACTTCCAGTTGAGTGCTTCGAAGTAGCTGTGCTCCGTGTCTTTGGTTGTTCCGAGGTGTTTGTGATGATTCCAATGCACAATGCGATAGTTGCCCATGTATTGGCCACTCAAGCTACAGATTAGCCAATTCGCAAGTCGGTCGTTGGTATCGCGGTCGGGGTGGATGTTGTAATGACTAGCCTCATGCATGAACAGATTGAGGTATGCCAGAAAGTAACCGAGCAGCAAAGCAACCATGGGCATGTATAGTGGACTCCATTGGCTGAAGTTGTTTTGAGCGTAGAACAGGAAGTATGAAAGCCCTAGCAAGGTGAGGTATCCCAAAATGATATCTCTCCATACCAGGCCGAACTTAGGTTTTAAGTTTCGTTTGAAGCTGAGGAACTTCAATCCCTCTGAATTTTCGATACCATTTCTTTTGACCTGCTCAAGATCAAAAACAATGTTTTCTTCTATGTATTCGCTCATCGTGTTAAAGCTTCTGCAAAAATGGTCAGTAGAGTGATTGCTTCGACATGATAGTAGAAAAAAGTAGCGGGTAAATTGTTCGCTCGATGGCTAGCTTTTTTCTTTCTGGAGCAGAGCTTCAATTTCTTTGAGCCTCGATTCGATGTCCTTCATTTTCCCTTGAGGGCTCTGAGGAGATTCGTAAAACTGAAGTTTCCCTAGTTCTTGCCAAAGCTCTTTGACTTGCGTTTTTGGAATGTCAACTTGTGTTTCATCTCGCTCAAGCATGTAGTTTGATCCCTGCTCGCTCAGCACGCCGTAGCTCCAGCTGTTCTTGTGTTGCAGAAGGCAGACACTTTTGAGTGCCTCCTTCCATTTGCTTGCGGTGAGTCTTCGAGCTATACTAATTTGGATTCCCGAACCTTTAAACTCCAAACCCGGCTTTAATTCGAAGGCCATGCCAGCTCCTTTAGGAGGGAAGGGGAGTGAAATCAGTGGAAGCTCATCGCGGATGGCTTTGATCGATTTTGCTTTACTGAAGCTCTCTCGCTCTTCAAGGCGGACGTAGGGTATGGAGAAGCTTTGTTGATTTGAGCTGCCTTGATCTTTTGGGGAGAAACCTAGTAGTTCATTTACCGTGAGTTCTTTTGTGAGAAGGTCTTCAACGCTTAGTTTAAATTCACTTGCTATTTTTATTAGCAAATCATTTTTCGGGCTTGCTCTACCTTCTTCATATGCGCTCACACTGGCTCGGGTAATTCCAAGATGGTCAGCAAAAGCAAACTGTGTAAGTCCTTTGAGCGCTCTTAGTTTCTTGAAATTCTTGGCGATTAAGTTCATTTAACAAATATAATTGCTAAAAATATTAGCAAGAATGAAAAAATTGCTTAGCTTTGTGCTAACAAATTTAGCAAATTAAATCTGCTTGAACTGAAAAGGAAATCAGATAATTTGGATCATGAACACAAAAGCGAGGCGAAATACTTGGAAGAAAATGCAGAGCTCATACGATTTAAGCCTAATTTTTCCGTCATTAATATTGAACCTAGCAACTAAACCAAAAAGACGATGAACGAACACTTTGAAAAAGTGAAATCTTACATCCTGGAAATGGGATACTCCATTGATATTGAAGACGAAAGCAACGGCATCTTGGTCATTAGCGAAGAGGCAGCTGGAATCAGTAAACTCGTCATTGGATGTGCACCACCTCTTTTGATCATGGAACAATTTATCATGGACTTGAAACGTGAAGACGCCAAGATCTATCAGAGTCTGTTGCAGAAGAATCGCGACATCATCCACGGAGCATTTGTGCTCGACGAAAGTGGAACGAAGTTGATCTTCCGTGACACACTTCAAATCGAGAACCTCGATTTAAATGAGTTAGAAGGCTCGATCAATTCCCTTACGCTCCTTCTCAGTGAGTACACAGATGAACTGATATCATTTTCAAAATCATAAAACCATAGACCATGAGCATATTAAAGAGATTATTCAAAATAGGGGAGTCAGAAGCGAACAGCGCACTGGATAAATTGGAAGATCCAATCAAACTCACCGAACAAGGAATTCGAGATTTAAAAAAGGATCTTGAGAAAAGCATGCAAGCCTTGGCTGAAGTAAAAGCTATGACCATTCGCACTAGAGGCGAAATCAAACAAGCGAAGGATAAAGCGGCAGATTACGAGAAGAAAGCCATGATGATTCTCCAGAAAGCCCAAAGCGGCGGTATGGAAGCTGGAGAGGCTGATCGTTTAGCTGGTGAAGCTTTGGCTAAAAAGGAAGAGAATGTGCAACAAGCAGCTCGGTCTTCACAAGATTTAGCTTCACATGAAAAGTCAGTAGCTCAGTTGGAGATGAACGTAAAAAAGATTCGTTCGAACATCAGCAAATGGGACAATGAGCTAAAAACTTTAAAAGCCCGTGTGAAAGTGAGTTCGGCTACAAAGAACCTGAACAAGCAACTCGCTCAAATCGACTCTACAAATACAGTGAGTATGCTGGAGAAGATGAAAGACAAAGTCGCAGAAGACGAAGCTTTGGCTGAGTCCTACGGCGAGATCGCACATGAAAGCAGAAGCTTAGACGAGGAAATTGATAATGCGCTGGGCGACGATGCCGCGGCCAAGAGCGATTCCCTAGCCGAGTTGAAGAAAAAAATGGGCATGTAAGTTTTTGATCTAGGCCTCACATCTAATGATGGGAGGCCTTTTCATTTAAAACCAATTCACATGTTTGAATTTATAAAAGACAAGTTCGGGAAGAAAGACGGACCTAAAACCAACCTCACAGTCCGTGATTTGGAAATGGGTTTCATCTTCGACTACGACCTCCGCACCTGGGAGATCATTGAAGTGTATACGTACGACTGGGGAGACGAAGAGTTTTCTCGAGAATACCGGATTACTGATGGAACAGAATCTCGCTATATGAGCGTGGAGGATGACGACGAACTCTTTTTAGTGATTGGTGACATGGTAAGCGCGCACAAGGTGGTCGATGACCTGATTGAACGTGTGCAGAAAAAGGGACATCCTCCAAACAAAATCTCCTACGAAGGCATAAAGTTTTACTTTGACGAAGAAAGCCCTGGCTTCTGCCATAAATCTGGTCAACCTAAAGATCAGTGGACGGAAATGATTGCTTGGGATTATTACGATGAAGAGGAGAAATACAATCTCACCATAGAGCAGTGGGATGAAAAATCTTTTGAAGCTTCTGTTGGGAAAGTTGAGGAAGAACACCGTATTTCGAACATCTTATCGAGAACGACATAACATTGCATTGAATGGACATCAATAAGTATTTACCCGCCCTCATCGTAGGAGCCTTTCTCATTTTCTTCATCAGCAGATGCGGTAGGTCAGGAGATAGCTCCTCGTCTTCCTCTTCGGAATTCAGCTATGTGAAGGAGCCAATCACCGACCTGATTAAAGAGAATGCTCAGTTCAAGAACTACTCCATCGGACTGTTTGATATGGATTACGATGAAGGGAAGGACGAATACAAACATCAGTACCGCACCATTTATGAGCCGGTTGATCAACCAGATACACTTCTTGAAAAAACTACCGACTGGCTCAAAGTGAGCGATGTTTATTTTCAAGAACACGTCGATAATATGGGGATGCATATCGTCACTAAAGTAGATGGTAAGCTCACCAAAGTGGCAAGTCCAGCAGGCTATTCGAAGTATGTTGGAAACGACAAATACGGTAAGTGGGAGAAGAGAGAAGATGGCTCTAGTTTCTGGTCTTTTTATGGGAAGTATATGTTCATGTCGAGCATGTTCCGAATGGCCATGTATCCTGTAATGTATCGTCATTACACGCCTTACATGAGTGGAGGATATTACGGCTCTAGACCATACTATGGAACTGGTGCGAATGGCGGACGCGTATACGGTACGGGTTCAAGCAGTTCCAGAACAAGCTCAAGTTGGGGCAGCAAGCCGAACAACTTTAAGCAGAATGTGAGAAGCAAAGTTTCGCAGTCAGCTTCAGCGACAAAGAGGAGTCGCTCAAGTTCGAGAACTGGTTCCAGTTCAAGATCACGTAGTGGAGGGTTTGGTAAGTAACACTCAAGAAATAGAAAGATGGACGAATTGATGAACAACGAATACCTAATTCTACTTGTACATGGCATTGCCTACTTAGCCGAAGCCTTTATCTTGTTTTGGTTAGGACGTGCAGCCTACAAACTTTTTCATCCGAAAGTGGATGTGGAGAATGAATTGGTTCATGTCGACAATCTTGCCTTCTCAGTTTCCTATGTAGGTTACTGCATTGGTGTCCTTCTAGCAATTGGTAGCGCCATCATTGGTCCTTCACAAGGTTTGTGGGTCGACCTTATGGACATCGGAATCTTCGGTCTATTGGCCATTTTTCTCTTGAACCTTTCGGGAATCACAAACGATAAGCTCATTTTAAGCAAGTTCAGCTTGCATAAAGAAATCATCGAAGATCAGAACCTGGGAACCGGGGTGATTGAAGCGGCAAATTACATTGGTTCTGGACTCATAATTCTAGGTGCAATTACGGGTCATAGTATGGACATCAGCGGAGGAATCCTTTCGGCTGTGGTCTTTTGGGCCGTTGGACAATTGCTGATGGTTGTGGTCGCAAAGGTGTACAACGCAATGACACCTTACGATGTGCACGAGCATATCGCTAAAGCAAATGTTGCCGTT
>CAXAIH010000117.1:0-6643 GCA_963968755.1 uncultured Flavobacteriales bacterium | reverse complement strand
GAGTATTGGCCAACAAGCTCTAAGAAATCGGTTTCATTCACACACTTTTCGAGGACTGCCCTCGACATTCGATCGTCGTCAACAATAATGCAATTCACGTTCTAGCTCGTTTTATTTAGCAATCCATAAAAGTAGAAATATCTGAATATTAAATCATGTGAGTGATTTTGTGCGGTCTTCGCAGTATTTCACCGATTTGGAGCACCTTGCATGGCCCCGTACAGTATAATTGCCGCAATAAAAAAAGAACGAATCGTACAGGATGATGTTGAGAAAACTAGGGCTAGTAATGGCAGCCACATGCCTAAGCTTTGGGCTACAAGCTCAAGGTGAGGCAAAAGAGGCTGATAAGGCAGTAGAAGACACAGGAAAAGGCCCATGGGCCAAGGGCGGCGTAGGCGCCATAAACTTCAATCAAGTTTCCCTTACCAACTGGGCAGCTGGGGGAAACAGCTCAATTTCTGGAGCCGGTCTTCTTAGGGCCTTTACGAACTACGAAAAAGAGAAAGTCACTTGGGATAATAATATCGTGTTGGCCTATGGCCTTATTCGTCAAGAAGACGATCCAGTGATTAAAAGCGACGACCGTATTGAGTTTGTCTCTAAGGCAGGAAAAAAGGTAAGTAAGAAATGGGCGTACACAGGCTTGTTTAGCTTTCGAACCCAATTCGCGTCAGGTTTTGACGATCCAGTTTCCCCAACTCGAACCGTGATTTCAGATTTTCTCTCACCAGGATACCTTCAATTAGCATTGGGTATGGAGTACAAGCCCAATAAAAAGTTGAGTGTGTTTATCTCGCCAGTTGCAGACAAAACAACCATTGTTACCAATCAAACTCTGGCAGATACAGGCGCTTTTGGTGTGGAAGGAGCAGAATACGACGACCTCGGAAACATTACAACTGAGGGCCAGAATTTGCGCTTTGAGCTCGGGGGTTATTTGAAGTTGATTTACAAGGACGACATTATAAAAAATGTTGCCTTTCAGACCAAACTGGATTTGTTTTCGAACTACCTAAACAATCCACAGAATATTGATGTGAACTGGGAAAACTTGCTCGCATTCAAAATCAATAAGCTCATCTCAGCGAGCTTTGCGACAAATCTTATTTACGATGATGACATTCTCATTGGACTTGATACAGATGATGATGGCATCATAGACAGTCAGGGGAAAAGAACACAGTTTAAACAAGTTTTATCCGTAGGCTTTTCTTATAAATTCTAAGCTGGCTTGAGGCGAATAGTTCCCTTCATGTTTTGCGTTGAGCCTTTTGACACTGAGTGCGTTTTCGCAACGCGTATTTCGCTCCGTTGGGAACGGCGATTGGAACGATGCATCTACGTGGAATGCCTCTGCCGGAGAAGGAGGGCTTGAGGGAATCACATATCCCAGCCCTAACGTCAGCGTGTTCATCGAAAGCGGCGACACCGTCTTGTTGGACTTTACAAATGCTGGAAACGATTACGAGTTCGGCGGCTTCATGTACATAGGTACAAGTGCAGTATTTCAATGTGCTAGTGGAACAGGAGCCGACGATGGACTCGTTCGGATTGATAATGCCTAGGTGGTAGTTGATGGAGACCTATGGGTGGCGGTAAATGGTGAAGGCCCTGGAACTGCAGGTCCAGATCCTCTTGATTTCGACATCAAAGACAATGCGTATTTTCGGGTAAATTAAGGTACATGTATATATCTCGCGGATGACTGGTTCATACGTGACAACTACTTTATGTACCCGCAGAAAAACATTTGCGTTGAAGCGGATGATGAAGGCGATGGAAAACCAATCTCAACGGAGGTCAATCGGAAAGACTCATTGTCACCAACTAATCAAACATCGGCTGTTAAAAAGTAGCTGAGCCCCCCGCTTTAAGGCACTCGATATTGTCAATCTTTGACCTTATGCTCAAAGCACTTACAATAAACAGACTGCTCGCCTTTGTGTTAATCGCTTCTTTTACTTCATGCGTACCAGCGCGCAAGGTGGAAGAGATGCAGTCCAAAATGGATAAGCTCAGTGAGGAGAATTCTCTATTCTCAACCAACAATCAAGACCTTGAAGCCGAAGTGAAAGAACTCAATGTTCAAATTGAAGACTTCACGAAAAAGCTGACCGCACTGAAGACCGACACAACCACCATGGGCACTTCCCTAAGGAAGATGATTGCTCAGTACGACAAGCTGAATCGCATCAACGATGAGCTCCTGTCGAAGCAACGTCAGAGCATGGAAACGAGCGAAGCGGAAAATCGTAAGCTGATGCGTGAACTGCTTCAAGCGCAGGAAGACCTGCAACGTAAAGAAGACATGCTGCGTCAATTGGAAAGAGACCTGAACGCTAAGCAAGCGGAGTTAGAAGCAAAAGATGCCGACCTAAAAGAGCGTGAGAAACGTGTTCTAGAACTACAGCGCATCATCGACGAAAAGGACAAAGCAGTGCGTGAACTGAAGGAACGCATTCAAGAAGCTTTATTGGGGTTCAAGGACAAAGGGCTTACGATAGAAACCAAGAATGGACGTATTCAAGTTTCTATGGAAGCCAAACTTCTCTTCCCATCAGGAAGTACGAACATCAACAAAGAAGGTAAAGGTGCCTTGATTGACTTGGCCAAAGTATTGGAAGAGCAAGAAGACTTAACCATCTTGGTGGAAGGCCACACCGACACCGATGAATTTCGAGGACGTGGTGAACTAAAAGACAATTGGGATTTGAGTGTTATTAGAGCAACAGCCGTTGTGAAAATCATGATGGACAATTCCAAAATTGACCCAAGCACACTAACCGCAGCAGGGCGCGGAGCACATGTGCCTGTTGACGCTGGAACTACAGCCGAAGCAAAAGCAAAGAACAGGCGAATTGAAATCATCTTGACGCCGAACCTGGATCGACTTTTTGAGATCCTGAACAATTAATCCCTGAAGTTTACCTTTTATTACTAGTTGTAAGATAGGGCGCCTTCCGGCGCCCGCTTTTTGTTTTACACATATTCCTCAATGCCCAATGCTGCGCTCTATATTTGAAGCGTGAGCAAAAGATGGAATCTTCTTGAAAAACCACCGCTTGAAGAGTTGAAAGAACTTCAGCATCTCATCGGAGTGGAAGAGGCCATTGCTCGAATATTATGGCAACGCGGCATTCGGACGATGGCAGAAGGTCGCTCTTTCTTCAAATCGGGTTTACAAGATCTACATGATCCATTTCTGATGAAGGATATGGACAAAGCAGTTGAGCGCATTCAAAACGCTTTGGAAGAAGGGCAAAAGATTCTGGTATATGGAGATTACGATGTGGATGGTACCACAGCGGTTTCGAGTTTCTACGATTTCCTTCACTCCTTCTACGAGGAGGCAGACTATTACATTCCGGATCGCTACAAAGAGGGTTACGGGGTTTCTTTCCAAAGCATTGCGTTCGCCGCTGAGCAGGATGTGAAGCTGATCATCAGTCTCGATTGTGGGATTAAAGCAAACGAGCAAATAGAGCTTGCAAAATCCAAGGGCATCGACTTCATCATTTGTGATCATCACCTTCCAGGAAAAAGGCTTCCACCTGCCGGAGCTGTGCTCGACCCAAAACAAGAAGATTGCCCTTACCCCTTCAAGGAACTTACTGGCGCAGGGATTGGCTTTAAGTTGATGGTGGCTATGAAGTCTAAACTGGACTTCATCGAAAAAGATCCGTTTGACTACCTGGATATGGTGGCCATCAGCACTTGCTGCGACATTGTTCCTCTGGTTGGAGAGAACCGCATTTTGGTGAAGTATGGTTTACTCGCCATGAACCGTGAAGCGCGTCCCGGTTTGGCAGCGCTCTTGAAACGAGCAGGCAAAAAGGAGAAGCTTCACGTGAGCGATTTGGTTTTTGCCATTGGCCCTCGAATCAATGCGGCTGGAAGAATTGGGCACGCTTCAGAGGCGGCCAGATTGCTGCTCGAAACAGATCCGGTATCCTTAGATGAACTCTCCCTCTTGATAGAGAACAAAAATCAAGAGCGTAAAGACTTAGAGCGGGGGACCACCGAAGAGGCTCTGGAAATCTTGCGCTCTCAAGAAAACTTTGATGTGCACAAAAGCAATTTAGTTTTCAAGGACGGGTGGCACAAAGGAGTGGTGGGGATTGTTGCCTCAAGGCTCATAGAGCAGGTGTACCGGCCTACCATCGTTCTCACCAAGAGCAACGGTCTTTGGACGGGTTCAGCACGCTCAGTACGTGGATTTGATGTGCATGAAGCCATTGAAGATTGTGTGGCAGACTTGGAGCAGTTTGGCGGGCATAAGTATGCTGCAGGAATGAGTTTGAAGGAAGAAAAGCTGCTCGATTTTCAAAAGCATTTTGAAGAAGCGGTTTCAAAACGCATTACGGAAGAAAAGTTAACACCGCAACTAAATATAGACCTCGAATTGGAGATGGAGGACCTTACTTTGGAGCTGTTCAAATGGCTCAAACACCTTCGCCCGTTCGGGCCGTCTAACCTCAATCCACAATTCATGACCATAAACTTGGTGGACGCCGGCGGAACTCGGCGCGTTGGAGATGGGACTCACTTAAAGTTGGAAGTGAAGTCCAAAACCCCAGGCCCAAATCCCATTTCAATCAATGGTATTGCATTTGGTTTTGGAGAATGGGAAGAAAAGCTGAAGTCGGGAGCTGAATTCGACCTCGTTTATGCCCTAGAAATGAATGATTGGAAAGGCAGGAAAAGTCTTCAACTTATGGTGAAAGACATAAGGCTCTCAGAGGCTTGAGATTAGGCTGATTTTAGAGGAGGAAGCGATTATCTTTACGCGCTTATTACGCTTTAGATGTCACAAGAACTATCAGAACAAGAAGTTGTCCGTAGAGAATCTCTCAAGCAGCTGCGCGGACTCGGAATTGAACCTTATCCAGCAGCCATGTTCCGCGTGGATGCGAGGAGTACAGAGATCAAAGAAAACTTCGAGGATGGCAAAGAAGTGATCATCGCAGGTAGACTCATGAGTCGCCGCATCATGGGCAAGGCATCTTTTGCTGAGATTATGGATCCTCATGGACGGATTCAGATTTATGTGAATCGCGATGAAATCTGTCCTGACGAGGATAAGATGATGTACAACCAAGTGTTCAAGAAGCTACTCGACATCGGCGACTTTATCGGAATCAAAGGTCACGTATTCAAAACTCAAGTAGGCGAAATTAGCATCCAGGTGAAGGAACTTACGGTGCTTTCAAAATCGCTTAAGCCACTTCCCATTGTAAAAACCGATGCAGATGGAGATGTGCACGATGCCTTTGTAGATCCAGAGATGCGCTATCGTCAGCGTTACGTGGATCTCATCGTGAATGAAAATGTAAAGGAGACCTTCCTGAAGAGATCAAAGGTGATTAGTACCCTCCGTGAATTCTTCATTACCAAGGAATATTTGGAAGTTGAAACACCGATCCTTCAACCCATTCCTGGAGGAGCTGCAGCGCGACCTTTCATAACACATCACAATGCTTTGGACATTCCCTTGTACCTGCGCATTGCAAATGAGCTTTACCTCAAACGCCTGATTGTAGGTGGATTCGAAGGCGTATACGAATTCGCCAAGGACTTCAGAAATGAAGGAATGGACCGAACGCACAATCCAGAATTTACCGTGATGGAAATCTATGTAGCCTACAAAGACTACAACTGGATGATGGACTTCACGGAGGAGATGTTCCGCAAAGTGGCCATGGCCATTCACGGTTCTTTGAGCTTTGAGTTTAATGGAAAAACCATCGACTTCAGCAAACCATTTGCTCGATTGAGTATGTACGAAGCCATTGAGGAACATACAGGAGTGGACATTTCTCAGATGGATGAGGCGGCTTTGAGAGCGCAGTGCGCCGAATGGCATGTTGCCCTCGACGACAGCATGGGTCGCGGGAAGATGATCGACGAGATTTTTGGCGAGAAGTGCGAGGCGCATTATGTGCAGCCCACCTTCATCAAAGACTACCCAAAAGAGATGTCGCCATTGTGCAAGGAACACCGCGACAATCCGGAATTGACCGAACGTTTTGAGCTCTTCGTCAACGGTACTGAGTTCGCGAATGCCTATTCAGAATTGAACGACCCCATCGATCAGATGGAACGTTTCCAAGATCAGTTGAAGCTGAGTGAGCGCGGCGACGACGAAGCCATGTTCATTGATGCAGACTTTGTACGCTCCCTGGAATACGGAATGCCACCGACCTCAGGTTTAGGTGTTGGCATAGATCGTTTGGTGATGCTCATGACCAACAATACCTCCATCCAAGAAGTACTGTTCTTTCCTCAAATGCGACCTGAGAAGCCGCAGACTTCGCAGGAGCCACAAGCTGATTTTTCTGAGAATGAGAAGTTAGTTCTGAAAAACTTAGCTGAAGGTGAGAAGTTGGATCTAGGCCAAGTGAAAGAGGAGGTTGGACTCAGTAATAAGCAGTGGGACAAGACCCTCAAAGCCCTTCGTGAGAAAGAGATGATTGCCATCACGAAAACGGATGAAGGGTTGTTTGTGGAGGTGGTTGGCTAGAAGTTGTCACAGATTAGCCTAGTATTCCAGAGCTACTTGAATTTGCCTTTCAACTTAAGGATTCATTCTCGGGTCGTCTAGCCATGACCTTATCTCTACCAAGATTCCATTGATATAGCC
>CAXAIH010000116.1:0-6666 GCA_963968755.1 uncultured Flavobacteriales bacterium | reverse complement strand
AATGATGTGCATTTAAGAGCGGAGCTTGATAGTCAGCCAGGTTTTTCAATTTTAAAGGAAGGCGTTCCGTTAGCTCTATCCAGTGTGCTTTTTTCAGAAGTAAGAAACGATTCACCAAATCTTGACCTGAACTCGGCGTGAACAGATTGTAAGCCAAGGCCTGCATTTTATTTCGTGCCGGCGTTTTCGATTTAAGCTTTTCTCCCCCGTGACTAATCTTAACTATTCCTTCAAGATCATCAGACTGTTTTCTCAGCCACCATTGATAGATGCCATTCAGCTTGTCGATGCTTGAATATGGAAGCAATAGAACATCCTCGTGAGAGGCCTCACTTCTTGCCTTTTCAAGTTGAAGTTTCAAGTCATCAGATGCGGAAATTGAGCAGCTTTTAAGTTCTAAGTCTGCAAGCTCACCCAATTCATCTTCCCTATGGGCAAGTACAATCTCTACTTGCTCTTTTGATTTCTTTAGGAAATTCCCCAACTGGACTTGAACTGTATCAAGAAACTCATTGGAATTGGGAAAAAGAAGAATCGACAGCTTTTGAATACTCTTGCTCACAGTCAAATTTTGAAGCGCTAAAAATAATGATTATGAAAGAAGCTGAAGCATTGATTAAGTAGAAGCTCTTCATTATCTTCGGGACATAATCAAACTGAAAAATAAGCGCATCTCTAGTATGAAATATCTCAGCATTTTTTCCATTTCTGCAGCACTTCTCGTGAGCTCATGTTCTGCTCCAGTCGAAAAGAAAAGTATTCAAATAGGCAAGGCGACGACGGCTTGCAGCTATCAATTAGATGGGGCGAAACATGAATTGACCTGGACTGCCTTCAAGACTTCCTCTAAGGTAGCCGTTGGAGGCACCTTCGATGAATTTTCATTAAGCAGTGGAACTCAAGAAGGAAGTGTGATCGACCTATTGCGCAGCGGAAAGTTTAAAATCCCTGTCTCGAGCATCAATAGCAACAATGAAGATCGTGACATGAAGATTGGCAAGTTCTTTTTTGGAAGTTTATTGGAAAATGAACTCCTCGAAGGCGAAGTTCTTGACTTGACTGGTGATGAATCATCAGGAATCGCAAAAGTCAACCTGAAACTTAACGCCCTCACCAAGGAGCTTGAGATGAAGTACAACATCGATGGAGGAAGCTTAAGCCTGGAAGGTTCAGTTGACGTCGAGAATTGGAATGCCATGGCGGGCATCAACGCACTCAATGAGGTGTGTAAACAACTCCATACTGGCGAAGACGGCGTCAGCAAACTCTGGTCGCAAGTAGACTTAAAACTAAGTAGTAGTTTGAATCCAAATTGCAACTAAGATGAAACTAGAGAACGTTGCAGTAGCTCTTGATTTATAGGATGCTTGCGCGGAACTCGTTGAGCAAGCGAAAAAGGTTTCAGAGCCAAAGCATACCAAAATATGGTTGGTACATATAGCTCCTCCTAATCCAGATTTTGTTGGGTTGGAATTTGGCCCTCAATATATCCGCGACAATGTAGCGGCTGAACTAAAGGAAGACCACAGATAAACCAACAACGCCTACTCGCTTTTGCATGAGGCGTTATTGCTCTTCAGCCTGAATTTTAAAAAGGTTCCGGTTCGTTCTAATTTGCACGAACTCTTGTTTTCGAAGAATGCGAAGCAATGTTTTCCTCCAGGGATAATACACCCACCGACCCAATTCGCATCCACGACTGGACATGAGTTCTTTAGAATGTTCATTAATTCCTTTGGAGAAAAAGCTCGAGAAGGCTCAGAAAAGTAACCATTCCTCAAATTGAGCTTGAAGCAAGTCCTTTACCAGCACATCTGAATCTGCTCTAAGTCTCCTGAAATAATCTGCGCCCCCCTATCTATAAACTCTGGAGTCCATTTGAACTCGTGATTCAGAGTGCTATGAAGGTCATCCGGTGTTTCGTTCTTGAGGTCCAAGGTGAGGTCTTAGGTTTTAGAGTTTGATCCAATTTAAATATTACTTTTAAGACTGACGCGCTATTTCCAATGTCCGAGAAGCCCAGCATATTGTAAGTAGACGATGAAGAGAGTAATCTCGTCGTACTCAAAGCAACCTTTCGAAGAGATTATAAAATCTATACGGCTACCTCCGGACAAGAAGCACTAGGTCTTCTCAAGGAACAAGAAGTCAATGTCATTATAAGTGACCAAAGAATGCCCGGCATGCATGGCGTGGAATTCTTTCAAAAAGCCGAAGACGTTTTATCAGGCCCTATTCGCATTCTCTTAACTGGCTGCGCCGATATCAATGCGGTAATTGATGCGATCAACAAAGGAGAGGTTTACCGTTACGTTCAAAAACCTTGGGACGAGGACGATTTACGCTTTATCATCAATAGTGCTTTTGAGCTCTTTGATCTGCGCTCTAAGAACGGTGAGTTGACAGACAAGCTCAAGAAGGTAAATAAGCAGCTCGAGTTTCTACTTTGTCAGAACCTCATTTCCTAGATCAAATTTCAGCGGATTTTTCACTTTCTGCTTCGTGAGCGCGTAGTCTACCACTTCTTGCATTTCCTTCACGAACAAGAAGTTCAAGCCTTTTAGGTAGTGCTCTTCGATTTCCTTCAGATCCTTTTCGTTGGCCTGACTCATCACAATTTCAGAAATATTCGCTCTTTTCGCCGCCAAGATCTTTTCCTTAATCCCTCCTACTGGCAACACTTTTCCGCGAAGTGTAACCTCTCCGGTCATGGCGATATTAGACTTCACCTTTCGTTGGGTAAACAACGATGCCAATGAGGTAAGCATCGTAATACCGGCGGAAGGACCATCCTTAGGCGTAGCACCTTCAGGCACGTGAATATGAATGTTGTACTTCTCAAACACCTCAGGCTTTAGCCCAAAATGGTCCGCATGCGATTTCAAATACTCCACGGCAAGAACGGCAGATTCTTTCATTACATCTCCGAGGGAACCTGTTAGGGTTAAAAGCCCCTTACCTCGAGAAAGTGATGATTCGATGTAGAGGATATCACCACCAACTGGCGTCCATGCCAATCCGGTTACAACTCCAGCAACATCATTGCCTTCGTACTTGTCCTTTTCGTGACCGGCTCCTAAGTACTCGGTGATTTGTTCCGCAGTGACCTTAGCATCAAAGGTTTCTCCCAAGACGGTTTTTAAAGCGAGCTTTCTAACAATTTTAGCCACAGCTTTTTCAAGACTTCTCACGCCAGCCTCACGGGTATAAGACTCAATCACGTACTCAAGGTTCTTCTTCGAAAGCGAAACCGCACCTTTCTTCAATCCATGTTCTAGAATTTGCTTGGGTAGAAGGTGTTTACGCGCAATCTCAATCTTCTCTTCCACGGTATAGCCTGGAATATTGATAATCTCCATTCGATCGCGAAGCGCTGGGTGAATATTTCCCAAGTCGTTGGCCGTAGCCACAAAGAGAACCTTTGAAAGGTCGTAATCAAGCTCTACGAAGTTGTCGTAGAAGGCGTCGTTCTGCTCTGGATCAAGCACTTCTAGCAAGGCTGAGGAAGGGTCACCTTGAAAACTGGCTCCTACTTTATCGATTTCGTCGAGGATAAATACGGGGTTTGAACTCTCAGCTCTTTTCAAGCTTTGGATTACCCTACCTGGCATAGCGCCAATGTACGTCTTTCGGTGACCACGAATTTCTGCTTCATCGCGAAGGCCACCCAAACTTGCACGTACGTATTTTCGACCTAGTGCTTCGGCAACGCTTTTCCCTAAGGAAGTTTTTCCAACTCCTGGAGGGCCAGCTAGGCATAGAATAGGAGACTTCATATCACCCTTGAGCTTTAATACAGCCAGGTGCTCTAGGATTCGCTCCTTCACCTTCTTCAACCCGAAGTGATCTTTGTCAAGGACTTTCTGCGCCTTCTTGAGATCAAAGTCGTCGCTTGTATATTCATTCCATGGAAGCTCAACTAGGACTTCTAAGTAGTTCAACTGAACATTATACTCCATGCCCGCAGAGTTCATCCGTTGAAGCTTGGCTAATTCTTTATTGAAAAAGTCTTTCGTTTTGGTATTCCACTTCTTGAGCTTCGCCTTCTCCGCCAACTCTTGAACTTCTTGATCCTGCGGATCACCACCCAGCTCTTCTTGAATGGTTTTCATTTGTTGGTGCAAGAAGTATTCACGCTGCTGCTTGTCTAAATCCGTTTTAACCTTTGACTGAATGTCGTTCTTCACCTCGAGCATTTGCAACTCTTTAGTCATGTTCTGAAGAACAATCCGCGCTCTCTCCTTTATTTGATTCGCTTCAAGAATCTCTTGTTTTCTCTTTAGGTCGACATTTAGGTTGGAAGAAATGAAGTTGATGAGGAAAATCGGGCTGTCGATGTTCTTCACGGCTACACTCGCCTCCGATGGGATTTCAGGTGAAGCGTGTATAATCTTTGTGGCCATCTCCTTGATCGATTCAATCAGGGCTTTAAAGCGGTCATCACTCTCCCCTTTTTCATCTACTAGGCTTTTGATTTTCGCTGTCATGAAGGGTTCCTCATTCACCACTTCATCAATCACAAACCTTCGTTTACCTTGGATAATGATGGTAATGGTTCCATCAGGCATTTTCAAGAGCTTCAAAATGCGAGCGACTGTACCTACCTTATTTAACTCTTCTGGATTAGGATCTTCGTTCTCTTGATCTTTCTGAGAAACCGCCCCGAGCAATCGCTTGCCGTCGTAGGCTTCTTTCACCAACTTCAACGACTTGTCTCTACCAACTGTAATCGGTAAAACAACTCCTGGAAATAGCACTGTATTGCGCAAAGGAAGAATAGGCAATACGTCAGGATATTCCTCGAGGTTCATCAGTTCCTCGTCTTCCTCACTCATTAAAGGAATGAAGTCGGCTCCCTCTTCAACGAGTTCCACCAATTTGTGGGCATCTAAATTTTTCATGGTCATCTTATCAGGCTCAGATTGGTTCATGAGCTGTGAGGCTCTTTTCAAGGACCATACCATGAGCATATACGGAAGAAATGTCTGTCTTAGCCTTGACGTTATGGCTGGTCATGGTCAAATATCCATGACAAAATCGACCGTTCTTCGTCAGTCAATTCTATTGAACGACGAGCCATCACCTTTGAGGCTGTCTCTTGGGCCTTATTTATTTTGTGAACTTCCCCATCAAATCCCCAAGAGAAAGACGGAATGAATTTACTTGGAAAACCAGATCCGAAAATATTGCTGCAAACGCCTACAACTGTCCCTGTATTGAACATGCTGTTGATGGAAGTCTTAGAATGATCGCCCATAATAAGACCACAGAATTGCTCACCACTTTCAATGAGCGCTTGGGCTTCATAGGACCATACGCGCACATTCGAATAGTTGTTTTTAAGGTTGGAAACATTGGTGTCAGCTCCGAAGTTGCACCACTCGCCTATTACGGAATTGCCGACGAAACCATCGTGCCCCTTGTTCGAATAACCAAAGAAGATGCTGTTACTCACTTCTCCTCCAACTTTACAATGTGGACCAAGTGTAGTTGGACCATAAATCTTAGCACCCATTTTTACCACAGATGATTCTCCAAGGGCAAATGGTCCACGAATGATGGCCCCTTCCATCACTTCAGCATTCTTGCCGATGTAAATAGGGCCCGCTTCTGCATTCAGAATACTTGCCGTAACCTTCGCGCCTTCTTCTATATAGATCTCGGAGCCAATAAGTGTATTTGTACTGGAAAGAGATTGAGGACTTTCTCCTAGTTCATCAAAATCCCATTGGAGCGCCTCAGCATTCATAAGAAACAAGTCCCACGGATTCTTGAGGTACAAAAAGCTTGACATTACTTGCCTGTGCTTCAGCTCATCTGAATTTTTAAAATGCTCTGAGCGATAAGCTAGAACTTCTCCATCGGAGACAAGGGCTTCCCCGGAAACAAGTTGAGTAACTTCTTCGAAAAAAGCTTTTGAAGGCAAAAGGCTGGCATCAATGAACAACTGATCATCGCCTATGCTCGCAGGGAAATTCGCACTGAGATAATCAGGACATGCATTGCTGCACCGGTAACCTTGCAATTCCCATTTCTTCTGGATGCTGTGAATTCCTATTCGAAAGTGGGAAAGTGGACGCGTAAATGCCAAGGGTAGCATTCGCTCGCGAGATCGCTCGAAAAAAACAATCGCTTTGGTCACTGAATAAAAGTTTAGAATAAAAAATAAGGTTTTGCATTTTTGATGTTTGATTGTGAATCTAATGAATATGTTTTAGGATGATGAGACTTCTTAAGATTCTAATATTTGTCGGCAATAAGCTACACATTTCTTCACCTCTTTTACAGCATCGGACCCTTCAGGAATTTTATATTCTAACTCGACGGTCAAGGGAAATTTATATTGATTATCACGTGTCAAAAGAAGAATATCTTTTATTGGAGTGTCCCCCTTTCCAAAAGCAAGATTTTTCCGTCCATTTTCAGGTGACGTTCTGTCCTTAAGATGTATGCTTTGAATGTTTTTATTTTTTTCTTTTATAATTTTTAAAGGCAAAGGATTTCCGGCTGCAACATAATGTCCTATGTCAATATTCATGGCATTATATTCTGATTGTTCAAGAGCCGTATCCCACAAAATAGGCGTTTGTTGTTCATGTCCGTGATAGGCGATATAAATTTTATGTTTTAAAGCTATTTCACCCAATAATTGGGTGTGTTTATCAT
>CAXAIH010000115.1:0-6674 GCA_963968755.1 uncultured Flavobacteriales bacterium | reverse complement strand
TTCATTTCCTGAAACGTTGCTCCCAATGATGATCCCTGGATCGAATTCGGAGCTCATGATGTCAGCTGGAAAGTTGTTGTATAAACCTCCATCAAATAGAACTTGCCCCTTAACAGTAATAGGCCTGAAATAAAAGGGGTAAGACATGGACGCGCGAATAGCTTCCGTCAAATTCCCATTACGAAACACGATACTCTCCTTGTTCTCGATATCACTGGCAACGCATCGGAACGGGATCATGAGTTCATCAAAATTGTTTTTTGAAACCAGGCCAGCTGGTTCAAAAACTGACATCATCTCGAAGTTTAGGCCGGAAGGTGTAACAAGGTTGGTCGGTAAGGTAGTAGATGAAAAGTCTTTCACATCCACTGGGATTTCTACCCAAGAAGCCATATTCCTCTCTTTTTTGAAGTAGTAGTTGTAGTTCTCATCTTTTACTCCTTTCATCAGGTCGATGAATTCTTCGCTGAGGAAAATGACTTGAATCTCCTCTGCACTATATCCAAAGGCGTATAATCCGCCAACAATGGCGCCCGTTGAGGTTCCTGTGATAAAATCGATTGGAATTTGTCGTTCTTCTAGGGCTTTTATAACGCCTATGTGAGCCAGTCCTTTAGATCCGCCACCGCTTAATACCAAGCCAACACTTTGACCTGTAGAGCTCAAGGGAAAGGCTAAGATTAAAAGGAGAGTTGAGAGCTTGGTTAGGCGCACTGGAGCAACTTATTCGAGCAAATTAATGAAATAATCTGGGCTTAACTTTAGTCTTGACCCATACCATGAAAAGAGTTCTCCGTCAACCAAACCAACCTCAGCTTGAGGGAAGTGTTCTTTCATTTCAGCTACATCCCTTTCTTTAAATGGGTAGGGCTCGGAGCTGAGCAATAGAAGTTCAGGTTCGAGTGCTTTAATTTCATTAAGGCTAAGCTCAGGATATCTACTGATTTTCTCAACTACATTATAGAGACCTATCTGCTCTAGTTGAGCTTGGATGAAGGTATTTCCACCTGCCAGCATATAGGGTCTTTTCCAGATGAAGTAGGCAGTTCTTTTCTTAAAATTCCCGCGTAGCTTTTCAAGCTTTTTGTAAGTTGTCTCTATGTCTTGGACCAATGCGTTCGCAGCTTCTTCAACTTCAAGAATCTGTCCCAAGCTTTGAATCATGCTTGATGCCTCGGCCAAAGAGTTTACATCGGAAACCCAAACTGGATATATTTCGAAGAGCTCCGCGATGTCTTCTTGACGGTTTTCCTCCTTATTGGCTATGATTAAATCAGGGGCCAAAGATTTAATCACATCTAGTTCAATGTCTTTTGTCCCGCCGATTTTTGTCTTGGTCTTTACTTCGGGCCACGGATGCACGCAAAAGCGGGTGATGCCAAGTACTTCTTTTTCGAGACCAAGATCAAAAAGCAGTTCTGTTTGGGAGGGAACCAATGACACGATTCGCCTAGGCCTTGAATTGATTTCTAAAACGCGGCCTATTTGATCAGTGTATTTCATGTCGCTACAGGAATCCTTGTTTTTTCATCCAGTCGTCGTTGAAAATCTTCCCGATGTAGCGTGTTCCATGATCGTGGAAGAGTACGACAGCAACATCGTCCTTTGCCAATCGATCTTTCATTTGAACGAGCCCTGCCATGGCAGCTCCTGCTGAATTCCCCACGAAGAGTCCTTCTTCTTTCGCCAATCGTCTTGTGTAAACGGCGGCATCTTTATCAGTCACTTTCTCAAAGCGGTCGATCACGTCGAAGTTGACGTTTTTAGGTAAAATGTCTTCACCTATTCCTTCTGTGACGTATGGGTAGATCTCTTTTGGGTCAAATTCACCGGTTTCATGGTATTTCTTGAAAATAGAACCATAGGTGTCGATGCCCCAAACTTGAACATTTGGATTTTGCTCTTTCAGATATTTCCCAACACCTGAAATGGTACCGCCGGTGCCAACACCAACAATAAAGTGGGTGATTTTCCCTTCTGTCTGCTCCCAAATTTCAGGGCCTGTACTCAAATAATGCGCCTTGGCATTGGAAGGGTTGTCGTATTGATTGACGTAGATGCTGTTCGGCGTATTTGCGGCAATCGCTCGCGCTTGACTGTAATACGACTGTGGATCTTCTGGCTCAACATTCGTTGGGCAAACCAAAACTTCGGCCCCCATAGCTCTTAAAACATCCACCTTTTCCTTCGACTGCTTGTCTGTAGTGGTACAAATCAATTTGTATCCTTTGATTATACAAGCCAAAGCCAGACCCATTCCTGTATTGCCAGAAGTTCCTTCAACCACGGTTCCACAGGGCTTAAGTTCTCCGCTTGCCTCAGCATCTTCTATCATCTGAAGCGCCATACGGTCCTTTACTGAATTTCCTGGGTTGCCAGTCTCAACTTTAGCGAGCACCAAGGCAGGGATGTCGGCGGCTAAATTGTTGATTTTAATCAGAGGAGTGTTTCCAATACTCCCGAGTACATTCTTGAAATATTCCATGACTTATAATTGCGGCAAAAGTACCTTTAATTGAACTTTATCGAACGTACCGGAGAGATTTTAGCCACAAGCATCGATGGTATTTGAAGCATAAGCAAACAGAGTACTAAAGTTCCTCCATTCAGCATAAGAATCCACGTCCACTCAAAATTCACAGGCACTTGTGATAGGTAATAACTCTCTTGGGGAAGTTTTAGGATTCCAAATTTTTGTTGAATCAAACCAAGTCCTATTCCCAGAATGTTTCCACCGAGCAAGCCTAGGCCAATGAGATAGGCAGCATTGATCAAGAAAATATTTCTGATTGAAGCGTTGTTTGCTCCGAAGGCTTTTAACAAGCCAATCAGATTTGTCTTTTCAAGAATCAGGATAAGCAAGGCTGCAATCATATTGATCCCAGAAACGAGAATCATGAGGCTGATGATAATGATCACGTTCATGTCCTGAAGCTCTAACCAACCAAAAATTTCAGGATGGCGATCGTTGATGCTGATGGCATTGAACTTCGCTGGAACGCGATCGTAAAACAATTCATCCAATCGTTTGAGATCATTAAAATCGTGCAGCAAGATTTCCATTCCGCTCACTTGATCTGATTCCCAGCCGTAAATTTTCTGAACGTGTTTCATGTCGCAGAGAATTACGTTGTCGTCGAATTGCGACATTCCCGTCTCATAAATTCCGGCAACGGTAAACTTTCGGGGGCGCGATCGATTGTCCTGGATGAAGAAGACGAAGAAAGATTCATGCAGCTCTAGTTGCATCTTCTGAGCTATACTCTTCGAGATTACAGCGCTGTCGTTTCTCTCTTCACTCATAAGATACAGTGCCTTTCCACTTTTCATGTTTTGAGCAAAAAAGTCCCAATCGTAGTCGTCGGAGAGCCCCTTTACGATGACCCCTTGTACTTCGTCATCTGTTTTTATAATGCCCTCTTTTTCAGCGTACACCTGTATACTCCGCACTTCCGACATATTGTCGATGTCGGTGTAGAATGCTTGATTTTTCGAAATTGGATCCACCTTTGATGGATCTTGATAATTAAAATCAGTGAGGACCAAATGGGAACCAAAACCAACTACTTTGGCTTGGATTTCTCGTTGAAAACCGGTAACGATTGCAATGGCCAATAACATGACGGCCAAACCCAAACTTATCCCTATAATTGCTATGTTCAGAATTGCCTTTGTACCTCCCTTTCTATTGGAGTCTTTGTTGGATCTGATGATTTTCCGAGCGATGAAAAAATCGAGTCTCAAGGAGGCTTTATTTATGGTGTTATCCGACCAAAGGTCGAAGGGTAAAAGTATCATTTTCTTTCTCCTGATACTCGTTCTTGGCCCAAGCTTATGTGCCCAAACGGCGTCCCCCTTTAATACGGACATTGTAGTTGGAGCTGAGCGACTTTCCAAGTATTTATCTCGCATGGAAGGCAAACGTGTTGCGCTTGTAGGTAATCAGACAAGTACCATCGGTGAAGTCCATTTGGTGGATACCTTACTCGCCTTGGACATTGACATCATAAAAGGTTTTACCCCAGAGCATGGTTTTCGTGGAGTAGCCGATGCAGGTGAGCATGTGAGCTCCACTAAGGATGATCGCACGGGTATAAAGTTGGTGTCGCTTTACGGTTCAAGAAAAAAACCCAGGTACACAGATTTGGAAGATGTGGAACTTCTGATTTTTGACATTCAAGATGTTGGAGTCCGCTTCTATACCTACATCTCGACCTTGCACTATGTGATGGAGGCATGTGCCGAATATGATGTTCCCTTGCTTGTGCTTGACCGTCCGAACCCAAATGGTTTTTATGTGGATGGTCCTGTTCTGGATGCCGAGTTCAGCTCTTTTGTCGGAATGCATCAGGTGCCCTTGATTCACGGCATGACCGTAGGTGAATACGCGATGATGTTGAACGGTGAAGGATGGTTAGATGCAGGAATTGAGTGCGATCTCACTGTAATCCCTTGTAAGAATTACAGTCACAAGGATTATTATGAGCTGCCCGTGCGCCCTTCCCCAAACTTGCCAAACATGGCTTCCATTTATCTATATCCTTCTCTTGGATTGTTTGAAGGAACCATTGTAAGCGTTGGAAGAGGCACAGAAAAGCCTTTTCAAATGTTCGGGCATCCGGAGATTAAAAACGGTGGAATTGAATTCACACCAAACAGCATTCTTGGAGCAAGAGCTCCTAAACTAGAAGGTCAGGTGTGCAAAGGCTACGACCTTCAGCAATTTGGGTTCGATAGTATGCCCAAGGTTGAAGCACTTTACCTGCACTGGCTAATAGCTGCTTATGATGAATTGAAGAGGGATGATTTCTTCTTGAAGAATAACTTTATAAACCTCCTTATGGGCACGGATAGAATCAAGAATATGATTGTTCATGGCTCCACGGTAGAAGAGATAGAGGCTACCTGGGGCGAGGAAGTTGAGTCCTTTAAAAAGATTCGAAAGAAGTACTTACTCTACGAGGACTTCGAGTAAGCTTCCAAGCCGTTTTTCATCCATTCCTGCATCTTTTCCCGAATCTTCTTGGGCTCCAGTATTTGAATTTGGCCTCCCCAACTCATGATGTGAGAGTAGAATTCATAACTCGGTAGAATTCGAATTTCTACGAGCATGCCTTGATCCGATTCTTCGATAATTTTTTGTGTCTCGTGAATGGGCTGAGACTTGAGGTAATCTGTGGCCACCTTTCCAATCTTAAGTCGAATGCTTTCCACATTGGCTTCATGATTCACTGTAATTCCATAGGAGTGCTTGAAGAATTCAATTGAATTGAATTTGCTCGAACGTCGAAACTCTTCCTTGCTCATGTTCACTGCGAGCACTCGATCGAGGCCGAAGGTGAGCACAGCATCCCTTTCTGGACTGTAGGCTAGTAGGTACCACCGCCCCCGATATTCTTTCAAGAGGTACGGATGCAGGCTGTATAGCTTACTTTCATTTCTTTGAAAGGCTCGGTATTCCAACTCCAGTATTCTGCGTTCAAGAATGGCTCGATAGATTTCTTCCAACCATTCGCCACCTTGCGCTTTTGGATTGGACTCAAAGGATATGTAGTCTTGTTTGTTGCTCTGAGAATCTACCTTGTTCAACCTCATTAGGTTAACAATCTTGGCAATGGCCTGATCAACTTCCTTGAACATAGGAACATCGCGAAACTGATCGAGCGTTTGCATAGCCAATTCGAGATTTTCTAAGTCACTCGCGCTGAGAGGAATTTTTTCGATGCTGAAATTCGGATCTTCATAATAGTAGCCTTTGTGTTGCTTCGAATATTTGATGGGTGCCAAATAGCCCAACTCCTCGTCAAAACGCATGGCATACAAGTCCTTGTCAATAGTGCTCAAAGACACATAGCCAATGCGCTCTTGCATCTCTTCTTGAAGGTCTTCCTTAGCCGGGAAAGCCGAAGCTGTGCTGCGCAAACATTGATCGATGATTCGATATCTTATGGAAGCGGATTTATTTGAAGGCATACAACGAAAATATCAAATACAAGCTCTTCAATTAGTGAAGATTCAATTCAAAGATGTAATCAATTGTCCACTATAATTCCCAACATAAGATTATTGAAATGGAAAGTCACGAGGTAGATTACGAAATATTCGGCGATGACATGCAAACCGTTGAAATTGAATTGGACCCCCAGGAAACCGTCATAGCGGAAGCAGGTGCGATGAACTGGATGACGGAGGGAATAACCTTCGACGCTAAATTATGTGACGGGTCGAATCCGGACAACACTTTTTTCGGAAAGCTATTGAAGCGGGAAAGCGCGTGTTTACTAGTGAGTCATTGTTTATGACGCATTTCACAAACGAAGGAGAAGGTAAGCAGCGCGTATCCTTTTCGGCTCCTTATCCCGGGAAAATCATCGCCTTGGATTTGGCGGAAATTGGCGATGAAATGATTTGCCAACGCGACAGTTTTTTGTGTGCAGCTTTAGGAACCCACATTGATTTTTCATTGACCAAGAAGTTCGGTGCCGGTATTTTTGGGGGAGAAGGATTTATTCTTCAAAAACTAACCGGCGATGGAAGGGTATTCGTGCATGCAAGTGGAACGGTCGTGAAAAAAGAATTGAAAGGCGAAGAAATTCGAATTGATACAGGTTGCATCGTGGCCTTTACTCCAGGTTTGGAGCACGACATCAAGCACTTTGGCAATATGAGGTCAT
>CAXAIH010000114.1:0-6730 GCA_963968755.1 uncultured Flavobacteriales bacterium | reverse complement strand
AATTCATGGTGACCACTACCGTCTGCACCGAGCTTTCAGGACTGATGTTTTCAATGAGTGAAGCATAGATTCTTGCATGCAACGCTCCCTTTTCTACTTCTCGAAATTTTAGTTCCGGATAATAGGATGCTGCAAATTCATGAATGCTGCGTCCGTCTGTATCTTCTGCATGAGATGTGGAATTGCTCGACTCCGCCAAGTAGAGTACATCTGCTTCTTGTTCTACAGCTCTAAGGTTATTCAGAATATCAGCATGAGCTTCCAGATCATCCCACCAGAAATACTTTTCGTAGACCCAATTTATGGCGAACAAAAGTGCCAGCAGAAGAAGCAATCGAGGCGCTATGTATCGAAGCAATGTCAAAATTGGAAATAGATGAATGGAAGATTCTGAACTCCGCCAAGAGCGAGAATACCGAAGAGTAAGATGGCATAAACGGCCCAACGAAGTACAAAGGGTTTTGAGTCAACCCAACGATCGAATCGATTGTTGAAGACCAGCACTTCTGATAGACCGAACAAGATGAGAATTGGATAAAGTGTTGGAGTCACTTCTACCCATTTCCCAGCAGAATCAAATGCAAACAAACGCTCAAACACACGCGCCGAATGACTGAAATCTACGCTTCTAAAAAACACCCAAACTAGGTTCACGACCAATACTGTTTTGAAATTCATAAAAACTTTCAAAAGCAACGATTTCTCTTTTCCCTTTCCTACAAAACGCTCGAAGAGATAGAGGAATCCATGCAAAGCTCCCCAGCACACAAAGGTCCAATTGGCTCCGTGCCACAGCCCGCTCACGATAAACACGATGGAAACATTTAACACAAGCTTCAATCTATGCACCATACTCCCACCCAATGGAATGAATACATAATCGCGGAACCAAGTAGAGAGCGAAATGTGCCAGCGACGCCAAAATTCCATAATGCTGGTGGCGAAGTATGGATTTTGAAAATTGTCCATGATCTTAAAGCCCATGGTGAGTGAAAGTCCAATCGCAATGAGTGAATAGCCATGAAAGTCACCATAAATCTGAAGAGAGTACAATGCCGTTGCCATCCAAGAAGCAGAAGTTGAGAACTGTTCTGGATTCGCGTAGAAGGCGTCTACTATTGGAGCCAGATTGTCAGCTACCACCAGCTTAACAAAAAATCCAAACAAGACGAGACGTAAGCCATTTTTGAGATTCTCCAAACTGAATTCATGTCGTTCCTTAAGCTGTCGACCTAGATTCGAGAAACGTTCAATAGGCCCAGCCACCAATTGCGGGAAGAAGGAAACGTAGAGGGCGAAAATCCCAAGATGTCGTTCAGCTTTATGTCTTCCTTGATACACATCGATGGTGTAGGCCAAGGTTTGAAAGGTGTAGAAGGAGATGCCAACTGGAAGAAGCAGATCTTCGAAATGATGGTAACGATAGTTCGCGCCCGCCTGGGCTAGAATTCCTTGAATGGATTCGTTCACGAAGAGGTAGTACTTGAAGAAGAAGAGCAATCCAAGGTTTGAGATCAAGCTGAGAATAAGGTACGGACGGCGTCGTTTCTTCTCCTCAATCCCAGATATTTTCAAACTGAGCAGATAATCTATAAGCGTAGAAAAGAGCAGCAGTCCGATGTATTCAAGTTTCCAGGAAGCGTAGAAGTAATAACTTGCTGCCAAGAGCAGGATCCAGCGATGCTTGCCCTTCACCAACCAATAAAGGATGAAGACGATTGGGAAGAAGAACAGAAAGTGCAGGGAATTAAATAGCATGCCTTCGCTTGGAGGCAAAATAAATCCAATTTTTGCATCCCACCATGCTCAAACTCAATCGCTTTAATCTTCGCGTATATGCGATCCTCTCCAATCACAACGGAGAGGTTCTGATAACGCACGAACGTTACGCTGAGCGCCAGTTCTATAAATTCCCCGGTGGAGGCTTGGAGTTCGGGGAAGGCGCACTCGATTGCGTTCAACGAGAACTGAAGGAGGAACTCGGAATTGAAATCGAAACCTTAGAGCATTTTTTCACTACAGATGAATTTGTGCCTTCGGCTTTTCGGAAGGAAGACCAAATTGTAAGCATTTACTACAAGGCACAAATACTAGAAAATGAGGTGATTGCGCAGGTAGACTCAAATCCCGGTTCAGCAGAAATTCTCGAACGAATTTGGGTTAAACCCTCAGATTTGGAATCCTATTTAAGCTTTCCCATGGATTTGAAAGTCTTAGTATTGCTCAATAGATAAGCCTGATGAAGAAGCTCCTTTACACCAGCTTAATTCTTTGCTTCACATTTTTGGGCGGGAACCTTCAGGCGCAATTCGGACAAGACAGCACGACCTTTCGTCCGGGTTTAAAAAAAGACAAAAATCTTCGACTGCTTGTTTTACCGGGAATCAGCTTCACCCCAGAAACGAACTGGTATTTTGGCATTGGTGGTATTGCCTATTTCAGGATGTCGAAAGACAGTTTTACGCGTCCTTCCGATGTGCGTTTCACCTCAGCCTATACGCTGAACAAGCAAATCATCACCTACTTACCATTCCAGCTCTGGACCAAAGAAAACAAGTATCACATCTTCGGTCAGTTTGCTTTTTACCGTTATCCCTATTTCTTCAGAGGCATCGGAAATCAAAACTCATCTTACACTTACGAGAATTACACGGCGAGCTTTCCCCGAATCCGAATTGCAGCCACGAAGAGATTGGGGAAGTACTTTTATACGGGGCCGGTTTATTGGTTTCAAGACACCAAAATGCTCGAGGTGGAAGCCGGTGGCGTGCTTGATGTCGACTCGATTCCTGGATCAGAAGGTGGACGTATTTCTAGTTTCGGCTGGATTCTTCAATTCGACAACCGCGACCGCATCTACGCACCTAAAAAAGGCCTAAAAGCCGAATTGAGAAGCATGCAGGCGGACCAGAGCATTGGCTCCGATTTCTTCTACCGCAGTCTGAGTATTAATCTTGCGGGCTACATCCCAATTCGCGAAAATATGAGCGGCGTACTTGCACTTAATGCATACAGCACATTACAAGATGGGCAGGCACCTTTCAACAAATTGCCAAGTCTTGGCGGCGTCAACTTTCTGCGCGGATTTCGAAACGGCCATTACCGAGACCGCAAATTGTATGGAGCTCAAGTGGAATATCGAAGTGCCTATTGGGGTCCCTTTGGCATCGGGGTGTTTATGGGAACAGCTACCGTTTCAGATACCTTCCAAGATCTTAGCACACAGTACTTGCGGACGGCAGGTGGAGTAGGTCTACGTGTGATGTTGGATGACAAATCTGGTTTAAATCTGCGCTTCGATTATGCAAGAAGAAAAGGGGCTGGAGAATTCTATTTCGCCATTGGCGAGGCCTTCTAGAGCTCAGCTCAAAAAATGCATATTTTAGCCATCCATGAAAATCGGTGGTGCCCTTCTTTTAGTCAGCATACTATTCCTTGCTTCTTGCGCTCCAAGCAGGTTGGTTGAACCGCTTAAAATGAACGAGAACTCTGCCACGATTAGTGTTGGTGGTCCAATGTTCAAGAACCTGGGCGCCCCAATCCCCATGCCTTTGGCCTCTATTTCTTATGGCAGAGGACTTACGAAACGAATAAGCAGCATTGCTTCCATTCATGTTACCTCGGCCATTTACAAGAACCTTCATTTTGAATTGGGTGGACTGATTGGCATCCGATCTTATCAGAAGTACACAAACAAATATTTGCCCGGAGTGAGCACCACTCTATTGCTCAACTCTGCTTCTTCCTTGCGCGGCGGGATTTCAAAAGTTTGGCCTCAAATTGATTTGAACGCCTACTGGAAAGTGATGGCTCGAGAAGACCTGCTGTATGTTGGAATCTGCAATTGGATTGAGTTACAAAATGTGCGTGCTCATGGCGAACCGCAGCCGAATGCTTGGTTGGTGAGTCCACAGATAGGCTATCGATATGGCTTTGGTCGCTATACGGCCAACTTAGAACTTAAGCTCATTGCCCCAAACATTCGCAACGATCAATTGGCCATTGAATATTTGAGTGCAACTGGCAAAACCGGTGCACTAGGCGTTTATTTAGGAGTTTCAAGAAAGTTTTGAGAAAGCTCATTTACATATCGTGCTTGTTGAGTTTTGGTCTGTGTAGCTGCGACCTCGACGACTTCATGTTCAACGCGAACCAAGACATCACAGAATACAAACTGGATGCCTACGAAGGTGAAGTTGAGATTGAGGTAGGATCCTCATACGACATTTATGAAGACAAGGTTTTGGTCTTCAAACTTCCGAAAACGACAGACCGCGATTTTGATTTGTGGGCTGTTTACATTGGCGACACCGCTCAAATTCGAAACGATACGGTCATAATGTATTGTCATGGCAACCGCGACCATATGGATTTCTATTGGCCTCGTGCTAAACTGCTTGCAAACACGGGAGGGAAAAACAGATATGGAGTGTTGATGATCGACTACCAAGGATTTGGGCTTTCTGGTGGTGAGTCTTCTGAAATCGGCATGCAAGAAGATGTTGAAGAAGCCTTGGCTTGGTTAAGCAGCAAAGGACTTCGGGATGCAAGGACCATCATGTATGGATTTAGTCTTGGTGGAAATCCAGCGGTCTATCATGCGGCGAACAACACTGCCTTAAACCCCTCGATATTGATTCTAGAAAGCACCTTCGCAAGCCTTGAAGTGCTGGCACAAGATGGCTCTGGATTAGCAATTCCTGAGGAAATGTTGGCCAATGCCAAGTACGATTTGGCCGAACAGATAAAAGCCGTGTATCAGCCCTTTTTACATTTCCACGGAAAAGACGACAATTTCCTTCCGATGAAATCTCATGGAGACGTAATTCATAAAAACTACGTCGGTATTCGTTCAGAATACATCCAAGTTGAGGCTGCCGACCATGGTGATTTGCCATATGTAATGGGCTATGATTCCTATTTGATGAGCATCCTCGAATTTATTGGCGGCTCCTAGAAAAGCCTTGAAAAATTCCCCTAATTATTCAAAATTTAAGTTCGTTTGAGAGCTCGATAGTACTTAATTTCGGGCCTCTTGTATAGCAAGTACAATAATTTGAACCGTTCACTTCTCATTCAGTTGATTGTCGCATTCGCGTTTGTTTCTACCGACCTCGTTGGAGAAGCGCACTCGGCCACTGTTTTCAGTCAAGAAGCCAAGCGAACCAATGACGTTGGAGGTAGTGCCAAATACAAGGAAATCATCCTGCGTGCTGACTATTTCATGCAAAATCGAGAATACGATTCTGCCATTAAGGAGTACAACAATGCCCTTTCTGAAAAAGAAGGTGACAGTTATGCTTTGTATAAAATCAAACTCTGCGAACGTTATCGCGATAAGGATAACAGCAGCACCAGCGAAAAAGCGAAAGCGGCTCGCTTTTATAATTTGATGGAGAAGGGAAATGCATTGATGAACCTTCGGGATTTCCATGCAGCCATCGACACCTACCTTCTTGCCAAGCAGATGGAACCCAAGAAAGAATACGTGATCATCAAATTGGAACAAGCGAAAAAAGGCTTGGGCAAACAACAAGATCGCGAAGGAATCAAGGAAGAGCGCTCAAAAGTTCAACAAGAGTACGATGCAAAAGTGAAAGAGGCAGATCAACTATACTATAGTGGAGATTGGGCCAATTCCATTGGGAAGTATGAGGAGGCCAGTAGGATTTTAGATTATCAGCAGTACCCAATGCTGCAAATTAAGCGGGTCGTAGATCTGATTAAAGAAGCTCAAAAGAAACAAGAAGAAAAAGATCGTTGGGCAGTCTACAACAAGTCGTTGACGGAAGCAGACGACTTATTGATTGAACAGCGGTACGACGAATGCATTCGAAAATATGAGGAAGCAGACAGCTACGTAAAGAATCAATATCGCCCGAAGATTAAGATCTTGCTCGCCAAGGAGATGATTCAAAAACGTGCGGTTGACAGTGTCGATTATGCCTATTCTGCAGAAGTGACTACAGCGGATGAGCACAGAGCAAATGAAGACTATGACAAGGCCATAGAATTTTACAACAAAGCCCTTGAGGTCTATCCACTCAAACAATACCCCATTACCAAAATCATGCAATGCGAAGATTTGATTCAACGCAGGGAGGAAAAGAAAGTACGCGATAAATTCAACGGCATCATGAAAGAAGGGCTTGAGCTTGTGCGGGCAGAAAAGTTCGTTGAAGCTGGAGAAAAATACATGGAAGCCAAAGAGATATACCCGCTCAACAACCAAGTAAACATCCTGCTCAGAGAATGCAAAAAGGAGCAGACCAAGCTGGATAAAGCCAATCGAAAACCCGTAAATTATTTCGAACTCTTCAAGGGAGATAAAGAAGGTGCAGAGAAAAGCATGACTGAAGTTGCCGGTGGCTCAGACGATATGACGCGCTCGGCACAAGCAGACAAAAACTTCAGCTTCAAGGAGCTCTACCTAGGCGAAACGAAAAAGAGAAAGTTCTATAAAGCCATTGATTCCCTAGCAGTTCAATACCCTCCTGGTGTCACGCAAGAGATTAAAACCAGCTTCCGGAAAAGCGTTGTACGTCGTGTCGTTATCGTGGAAAATCTCGGAGACGAATTCCTGAAGGTAGAACACGAATGGGGTGGCACCTATTACTTCAAAAATGGCGAAGCCGTAAATCGTCGTGTTTGGGAATTGGAGACGGGTTCTCCGCGAGTTGAGTTCTGAGTTTTTGGTTCTGGGTTTTAAGTGCTAGTCTCCAGTCTCCAA
>CAXAIH010000113.1:0-6760 GCA_963968755.1 uncultured Flavobacteriales bacterium | reverse complement strand
TTGCACCTCCACTGGCCGGAACGAAACGAATGATTTTCCACTCGGGAGCTGTGGCTTCAAAGAGTTTGATAAGCACCTTTTGTTCGTTTTCAGGAAGGGCATGAATTCCATCACCTATGCTTGCCGCACGGTCAAGTTCAAGTCCTCGAGCTCCATGAAGCAGCATGTGCTTTTGAGCGCTGAGATAGTCTTCTGAGATTCCGGCTTTTGTAAGCTGTTCGAGCTGTTTTTTGTTAAACTCCATGATGAGGCGGCGAAGATAGAAAGCTTGCCCTAGATGTGAACTTATTTATTGGATGAACTCTCTCTTATTCAAGACTTGCAGCATAGCACATTAGTTTTATTTTTAGGCGATGAAGCAAAGCCCTCTATTTTTATTGTTCCTAGTCTCTGTGCTTTTCCTTTGGTCATGTGAGGCCAAGAAAACTCCAAAATCTACGCCTATGGTTGAAGTTGCACAAGATCCACACTCCTTTGCCAACCGCCATGAAGTGGCTGTAACACATTTAAACTGGAAGGCGGAACTCAACTTTGAGAAGCAAATTATTCGAGCAACAGCGGGTTTAAGCCTCGAGAGAATACAAGATGTCAAAAGTCTGATCTTGGATACACGCTCACTGCTCATCGAAGCGGTGGAAGATCAGAACGGCTCTACCTTAGACTTTAGCTTAGGGGAGGAGAAAGAATTCTTGGGACAAGCATTAAACATCAGTCTTCTAGAAGAAAGCGATACCGTTTATGTTACCTACAAAACAATGCAAGGTGCGGACGCACTTCAATGGTTACAAGTTCAGCAGACGGCTGATAAAACACATCCATTTTTATTCACGCAGAGTCAAGCAATTCTAGCTCGAACTTGGATTCCTATTCAGGACGGACCGGGCATGCGCTTTACCTATGAAGCAGAGGTAAGTGTGCCTCAAGGAATGATGGCTTTGATGAGTGCTGAAAATCCAACGGAGCTCTCTGAAAATGGAGTCTACAACTTCCAGATGAAGCAAGCCATCCCGGCTTATTTGATGGCCTTGGCCGTTGGAAACATCCAATTTGAGTCGGTTGGTGATCGCACTGGCGTATACGCCGAGCCTTCTGTATTGAAGAAGGCGGTGTACGAATTTAGCGAGATGGATCAAATGCTTGCAGCAGCAGAAAAGCTTTACGGGAAGTATGCATGGGAACGCTATGATCTCATTGTGCTTCCACCTTCCTTTCCTTTTGGTGGAATGGAAAACCCACGACTAACTTTTGCCACACCAACCATTTTGGCTGGCGATCGCTCGCTCACCTCCTTGGTAGCTCATGAGCTTGCACACTCTTGGTCTGGTAACTTGGTGACCAATGCCACTTGGAACGACTTCTGGCTGAATGAAGGCTTCACGGTTTATTTCGAACGAAGAATCATGGAGGAAGTCTACGGACGAGAATACTCTGAGATGCTTGCACTCCTTGGATACCAAGACCTAAAACATACCATTGAAGAATTCTCAGACAGCCCAGAGGATACAAAGCTGAAGCTTAAGTTGGACGGCCGAAATCCAGATGACGGAATGAGCGATATAGCCTATGAGAAAGGCTATGTGTTCTTAAGGTTTCTGGAAGAAACTGTAGGGCGCGAGAACTTCGATAATTTCTTGAATGGCTACTTCACAAAGCACGCCTTTAAGGTGATGACCACCGAAGACTTTAAGTCCTACCTAAGTGAGAATCTTCTTGCTAAGGACACTACCTGGGTAAAGTCCGATGACCTTGAAGAGTGGATGTACGGTGCTGGCTTGCCAGACTATGCACCTCAAGCCCAGTCGGATAAGTTTGAAAAAGTTGAAGCCAAATTAGAATTATGGACATCGGGAACTCCTGCGGCTGACCTCGGAGAAATGGACTGGACGAGCCACGAATGGCTTCATTTTGTGCGCAAGATTCCTGCCGGCATAAGCTCAGATCAATTGGCTGATTTAGATGCTGCTTTTGGTTTTACGCAATCTGGGAACTCAGAGGTATTGGCAGCTTGGTTTCAGCATACCATCCGCAGCAACTATGAACCAGCTTTCGCTACACTCGATAGCTTCTTGACGAATGTGGGAAGAAGAAAATTTCTTACGCCTACCTACAGCGCAATGAAGGAAAGTGGACAGATTTTAATTGCTCGGGAAATCTATTCGAAGGCAAGAGGAAATTATCACTCAGTGGCAACAAACACCATAGACGAGTTGCTCGGCTTGAATCAACCTTAGTCTATTCTCCGCGCGCCTCTAGCTGCCATGCATTCCGGTCGCTGGGCTTGTTGTTCTAAAAGAAGAATTCGCCACCCCATCGGTGCTTAACTCACCAGTATTCGTCTGTTTGTGAACCACGCTTTACCTTGCGGATTTTAATGACGTTGCGACCATCTTCTCGCAGTTCAACCACCACATCGATGGAGTTGAAAAGGTCGAAAATTTCATCGAGGGGATCGAGAGAGCAGGCGTCTACATCCTGTTCAATCTGCCCCATGATATCCGATAGAGCGTGCTCAATTTCTTCGAGCTCTTCGGCGCTCACCTTTTCACTAATTTCTTCTACGGGAGGCTCGTAGGTTTCCACTTTTAACTCTATATCTTCTTCGTGTTTATCAACGCATTCCTTGGCATTAGCGAGAATACGCTCCACATGTTCAAGATCTTTTCGCTGCTTGCTTCGCGTCGTTTAATTTTCTTGAGGTTCTTTTCAACTTCTTTGGCGTAATCCGCATCCCATTGAAAAAGGCGAGAACCGAAATCGAAAAACACCTTACCAAAAGGATTGTCCTCTATTTCAGAATAGTCAACGCTGTGCATTCTAGGAATTAAATCCACTGTCCATTCTTCATGTCGTTGATCGCGCCGAACACGATGCTGTTCTACTCCATCAAGTATAACCTCAATTTATTTTGTGGACGTAGTTCTTTTTCTCAAATATGATTTCATAGTCTCTGCCAAGCGGATGTTTGAAGGAAAAGAAGCCTTCTTTGGCGTAGTGATAATCAAAGGGAACCCCTTCGTGAAATACCGTAAGCTTCACTCCCTTTAGGCGTGTATCGCCCTATTCAAACTTTCCGAAAACCGGGAATTCGTCCGTTGGCATTTCGGCGCAGACAGCTCTGCTACGAAAGCCTGAGGTAAGTGTAGTTAGGGTCTTAAATACAAACACCGTTCTTTTCAAGCAGAATTGCAAAAGTAAGGATTCGAAACCGGGAAAGGCTGCCTAAAGTTACAAAGGGAAGGATAGCATCTGTAAATCACTTAATTTTCCATTCTATGTGGAAAGAGGAGAACAACAAATTGATTAGGACATTTGAATTTTCGAATTTCATTGAGGCCTTTGCTTTTATGACTAAAGTGGCGATGCTCGCTGAGAAAATGAACCACCATCCCGACTGGTCGAATGTGTATAATAAGGTGCAGATCCATCTCAGTACGCACGATGCTGGAAATGTGGTGACCGATCAGGATCGCAAACTAGCCCAAGCGATTGACAAGCTTCTCAAAGCTAGACAGGTACTGCGGAGCTAAAACAGACCAATCGAAACGATTAACTTCTGAACGAGCACTTTCTAAACTCGAATCTGTAAGCGCCTGTTTTATTGTTTGATTCAGGTCCTGATAGAGGAACTTACCGCTGCACAGTTCCGGATAACTCAAGCGATTAGGTAGCATCGGGGTGACTCCACAGTAAGAGGCTTCCACAATGCTAATTCCAAAAAAATCTTGAATAGAAGTTACGGGAAGAAGATGTGAAGACCACAAGATTTGTGCGTATTCCTCGAAGGAATCTACATAACCCCAATGTGATATCTCATTCGAGAATTGCTTTTTCGCCGCCACGAATTCCTTTGGTTCCTGCGCAAAACTTTCTCCTAGAACGGCCAGCTGAAAAGCGATTCCCTCAGTCTGTAGTTCTCTAAGTAGCTCAAAAAAACTGGCTGGATTCTTATCGTATTCCCATCTGTGATTCCAAAGAATTTGCCGTGGTCCTTTCACCTTCTTGATTTTAATAGCATCAAATGCCTTCAGCTCCATTCCAATGGGAAGCACTTCCGATCGTTCACGCAGTTTTGGAAGTTCATCCAGGTTGCGCTCATCGGGGTAGAATCGCAAGAAACGTTCGAGCTCATTTAAAAATGAACTTCTGTGGTATTCCGAGTTGAAGTAAACCTGATCTGCAGCTAGGGCACTGGCATAGTTTATAAAGGCGTAGTGTAGGTTTCTTCCTTTGTCAACATCTTGATCCGTGCTCGACCAAGGATAGCTCAATTGATTTTCGTGAAAGTAAATGGCGACAGGTACTCCTTCTGTTTTCCTTCTCGTGTGAGCCAAGAAAATGTTGAGATCCAGCATGTCTGTTGCGAGAAGAAGATCAAAGCTTTGCTCGAGGGCATTGAACTGTTTCGCCAAACTGATGGCTCCTCCATGCATGCGCCATTTCCAATGCTTGCCTTTTAAACTGAGAATATGAACCTCAGCATCTAAATGTTTTTGGAGACCTTCAGCCCATGATTTGTGCGAACCGCCAAAGAAGGGTTCAAGAAGGCAAATTTTCAAGCGTCGAGCTTTTGCTCCACCTCCAGGCGCACAAGAACGCCATCTTTCAGTACAGGGATTTGATCGGATTTATCAAGTTGCAAACAGTATTTGATGTCTTCTTTCAAATTGAGCCTCGACAGCCTGCGTCGATGACTTGAATTCCTCAGAAAATGGCCAGCGTTTCCTTCTGCGGCAAGGAATATTTGCTGAGCTGCTAAACTTGCGTCGGTGAAGGTTTCAAATTTCCCAGTGTCAAAAAGGCGGTCAACAACAGCCCCAGCAAAGAGGCTATCCTCAAGATTTACCCTGCCTTTCCATCCCGCACACAAGAGCACAATATTTTTGTTTTGCTCGCTCAACCAATTGGTCAGCGCGCTGATGTTCGTGAAAGCACCTACCACAACCATGAGGTTATCTTTGGCTATTTCAATTGCTTGTGTCCCGTTTGTGGTGGTTAAAACCAAGGTTTCCCCCTTGATTTTGGGCGTCATATAATCGTGTGGAGAATTCCCGAAATCGAAACCATCCAGCTTTTCGCCATTGCGTTCCGCTCCAACCAAGAAGCCCTTCTTTTGATAATCAAGAGCGAGATTTACATCAGCCACAGGTATCAATTCCTTCGCTCCGTGCTCAAAAGCAGTGCAAATGGCAGAAGTTGCACGAAGAACATCGATGGCTACAACGATTGCATTCTTTTGCTCACAAAGTGGGTATAGCTCTATAGAGAGAGCGGTATCAACCGTTGGCATAGGATCCGAATTTACTTTAAAAAAGGAACTTTCGTAATGCCGGCTTTCACCGCTTTATCGCGAATCGAAATGAAAATTTCAGTATCGACTGCAGTATATGCTTTCTGCACATAGCCCATCCCAATTCCTTGCTTTAAACTAGGAGACATGGTTCCTGAAGTAACATGCCCAATCTTTTCTCCTTCCGCGTTGTGAATCTCATATCCCTGGCGCGGAATACCTCGGTCAATCATGGTGAATCCAACCAGCTTTCGCGTAATGCCTTCAGCTTTTTGATTTTCCAAGAAGGAGCGATCGATAAAGTCTTTAGTGAATTTTGTGATCCATCCAAGCCCAGCTTCGATTGGAGATGTGCTGTCGTCAATATCGTTTCCGTAAAGGCAGAAACCCATTTCCAACCTTAATGTGTCGCGGGCCGCAAGACCAATAGGTTGAATTCCATCAGAAGCTCCGGCTTCGAAAATGGCTTTCCAGATTTTGTCGGCATGTTCGTTCTTGAAGTACACTTCGAATCCTCCGGCACCGGTGTAACCTGTGGCTGAAAGTATGATTCCATCTATTCCAGCAAAATGTCCTTCTTGGAAGGTGTAATAGCCCATTTCCGACAAGTCCACTTCGGTTAATCTCTGAAGAACCTCAGTAGCTTTTGGTCCTTGCACAGCCAATAGGGAATAATCGTCGGATTCGTTCGTGAGCTTCAAATCGCCTGAAGCATGCTGTGAAATCCATGCCCAGTCTTTATCAATGTTCGAGGCGTTGACCACCAACATATATTTCTCTTCTGAAATGCGATAAACGAGCAAGTCGTCTACGATTCCACCTTTACCATTTGGAAGACAGCTGTAATGAACTTTTCCATCAAAAAGTTTACTCACATCGTTTGATGTTACTTTTTGAAGGAGGTCAAGCGCTCCAGGGCCTTCAACAAAAAACTCGCCCATGTGGGACACGTCAAAAACGCCAACTCCGGCGCGAACACACAAGTGCTCATCGTTAACTCCTGAATATTGAACAGGCATATTGTAACCTGCGAAAGGGACCATTTTGGCACCGAGTTCAGTGTGCGTTTGGCTTAGGGCTGTATTCTTCATCGAGGAAATTTTTGCAAATGTAAACTTTCACTTTATCCAAGAGTAATGCTAAGCTTGAGGCTGTGCCATTGTCTTATATTTGGCCGAAATTCACGCTTTGATCTTTCGCAAAGACAACACACCTTCTTGGATTATCCTTATCATCGATGTGGGTATTGTTGCCGTATCGCTGACCCTGGCGTATTTAGTTCGCTTCAATTTTAATATTCCAGAAAGCGAATTTCGAACCTTCAATTTGGTGTACCCTGCCGTTATCGGTATACGTCTGCTGGGTTTCTACTTTGGGAAAACCTATCGCGACATCATTCGATATACAAGCTCAAAAGATACCGAGCGCGTATTTATCGTCATCAGTCTGGGTACACTCGCCTTGGGCTTAATC
>CAXAIH010000112.1:0-6813 GCA_963968755.1 uncultured Flavobacteriales bacterium | reverse complement strand
CGCCCTGAAGTCGCTGCAACATCAAGCACAATGGTTAGTCCTGCATTCGGTTTCTTTAAACGGAGTCGAACTTGTGGTGAATTGCTCTGAGGGTGTGCGTCATCGATGTCTATTTTGAAATAGACCGTATCACTTCCGGAAACCATAAAGCTGTCGACGTAGGAGGCAGAGGAGCTCACATCGAACCATGGACCTGAGCCCAGTTTGGTATTGACTTGATACAAATCGAACGAGAAGGAAAAGGACTCACCTGCTTCACCAATTATACCAACACTCTGGCCGTAGTGGTCGTTCACCACATTGTTAGGGTAGAAGCTAACTCCCGTGGATAAGGTGTCGGCTGTGAAAGCGTACTTGAGGTGAAAATTGTCGTCGCCGTTGTTGCCGCCCGAAGTCACAATCAGCACTCCCTCTTCTGTAAGCGTATTTAAGGCTTGACTCAGCAATGAAGTACCGTCCATTGGACCCAAGTTGTACAAACCCCAGCTCATGTTGATGACCAAGCGCCTGTCCTCGGCTTCAGCAATTTCTTGCATCCAGCTCACGGCATCTATGAAAGCCCCTGCATCAAGCAGTATGCTAGCGAATACGAAATCGGCTCCTGGTGCCACGCCTGTTAGGCTAATTCCGGCACCTCCTCCACCAGCTATCCCAGCAACGTGGCTGCCGTGCGTGGCATTTCCGTAGTAGGTTCCCGAGGTGTCGGATTCTGCAGCGAGTACACTTACATTTCCAAGAAACTCTGTTCCTATGCTGTAGTTGCTCGGTGAGGGTCCGGAGGTCTTAAATTGATCCCAAGCAGCGATGATTCTATTATCCGTCAGGCTACTATCGTAAAACATGGGATGCCCGTAATCAAAACCCCAGTCGGTAACACCAATCAACACGCCTTCACCCGTGTAGGAAGCTGGGAGTCCGAGTCCTACATGAACGGAGTCGGCGCGTACATCTTGCACAGCACGCTCGAGGTACTTATGAATTTTTGAAGCTGTTTCGATGTAGATGACCCCTTGAAGCTCTTGAATGCTCTGGATTCGATTCAGATCGATCTTTAAAGTAACCACAGAGCCTAGCTGCGAACCGAATTGAATTCCTACTGGAAGTTCCAGCGGATTAAAGTCAGCGGAAACCTTTGCCAGCATGGAAAGAAAAGCCCGACCTCCTATCCTCTGAATTGGAAGCTCATGCTCCAAATCTGCAGTAGAGGCGCCCCTTTGCGCAACACGAAGCTTGAAGTCACTCAATTGGTTGGAAACCAAAGCAGACATCTGAACTTGTGCTTCTAGAGTGTGTGAGCTATAGATGTAGCTCAGAAGTAGAAAACGAAAGGCATGTGTTGCGAAGGACAATTTCATGTTGTTCAATTATCGGAGAGAGTCCAATACGTATAAGAACTGATCTTTCGGAAGCACACGTCCACCCAATGAATTCAAGTGATAACTCGGAACTTGACAATCGATGAGTTCAATGCTCTCACCCTCCAGCGTCTTGCAGTAATGAATGTAGGCCGCTTTGGAGGCATTGCTCTGCCGGGCAAACATGCTTTCCCCATAAAACACACGACCGATTTTAAGCCCGTACAAGCCGCCTTTAAGCTTAGAACCTACCCATGCCTCTGCCGAATGAGCAAAACCCTGTTCATGCAACTCAATGTAAATTTGAATGAAACGTTCGCTTATCCAGGATTCATTGTCTTTTCCTCTAGGGGTTTCAGCACAAGCGCGCATCACCTCTTCAAAGGCAGTATTCTCGCGCAGTTCGAAGGTTTCATCCCGCAACACTTTACGCATCGACTTTGAGACATGGATGTCTTCCGGTTTCATGACCATCCGTGGATGTGTACAAAACCAAAAGATGAATCCTTCCTGCTCAAACCAGGGAAAGATCCCCATGGGGTAAGCACGCAAAACCATCTCTGGAGTAAAGGCTTCAGAAATGGCAATAAGCTCTTCATCTCTATACAAAGCTGGATTTGGAAAGTTGCTTGATGAAGCGATGAAGGCCGGCGATCGTCGTTGCAAAATTAGAACTGTGGATGCTCTGGAGCGTTGTTTAAAATGGTTTCAATCTTATCCATAACTTCAGTTGTTATCAATGTCTTATATTCAAGTGCATCAATATTAAATTTAATCTGATTAATTTTACTTGCCCCCGTAATGGCCGTGCTCACATTTGGATTTTTTAGAACCCAAAGCAAGGCTAATGCTGCCGTTGGAATTCCCAATTCTTTCGCGAAAGCATCCAAGGCAATTACCCGGTCGATGTTCTCTTTTTGGTACATCTTATCCTTCAACCAATCCAAGCCATCAATTCCAAATCTGCTTGTTTCCTGAAGTTTCTTGTTGTGCTTTCCTGTGAGAAGACCAGAAGCCAATGGACTCCAAATGGTAGTTCCCAATCCAATGTTTTTGTAGAGCTGCTTATACTCCACTTCGAACTTATCGCGTGTGAGCATATTGTATTGCGGCTGCTCCATACTCGGCGGCACTAGGTTGTATTGACGCGCAACGCCATAAGCCTCTTGTATTTCTTGGGCCGACCACTCTGAAGTTCCCCAATAGAGGATCTTTCCCTGCGTAATGAGGTCGTTCATGGCGCGCACCGTTTCTTCGATGGGCGTGTTCTTATCCGGGCGATGACAAAAGAAAAGATCGAGGTAATCCATCTGAAGTCTGCGTGCCGAGGCTTCAAAGCCTTCCATGATGTGCTTACGACTCAATCCACTTTGGTTTGGAAGCTCTCCTCCCCAGAATACTTTCGACGAAACCACATAGGTGCTGCGGTTCCAGCCCATCTTCTTGAGAATCTTACCCATCACCTCTTCCGACTTGCCTTTGGAGTAAATTTCGGCATTGTCGAAGAAGTTGATGCCATGATCATAAGCATAGGCCATGCATTCTTCAGCCGTATTGTCTTTAATTTGTTTCGCAAAGGTTAACCAAGAACCAAAGGAGAGTTCGCTGAGTTGAAGGCCCGAGCCTCCCATTCTTCTATATTCCATGAATTGAATTTGAGTTCCTAAATGTAAGTTTTGATTGTCAAGTGTTGTCCAAGCATGACTAAGAAAAAAAGACTTTCACCTTCTGTGTACAGAAACAGCAATAATTCATTGAAAAAGCAGTTATTCGCGCGATATTTACCCTCAAGAATAGCGTGAAACTTCCACTAGCTCATAGAACACTTTTTCTGTTCATCCTTTTCGGCAGCATTAGCGCCTTCACTCAGGCTCAGAATACAGCGCGCGTCAAAGGTCGAGTAACGGACGCGCAAGGAAATGCAGTGGAAGCAGCTTCAGTCGCACTTCTGGGAACAAGCATCGGAACCAGCACTAGAGCAGATGGGAGCTACGACCTCAGTCTTCCTGCAGACAGCAATTTCGTTATAGTCATCAGCCACATCTCCTACTTAAGTCTTCGAGAAAACATTCGATTGAAGCCAGGAGAAGTCAAGAACAGCTCTCCGCGCATGCGTCTGAAAACCCAAACCTTCACCGAGGTATTGATTGAGGACAAGGAAAATAGGAGGAGGAGCTTTACCCGGATCGATCCCAAGACCATCAGCAAACTACCAAGTGCCTCCGGGAACTTCGAAGCCGTTCTCTTCACCCTACCCGGCGTGAGCTCCAACAATGAATTGAGTTCATCCTACTCAGTACGCGGTGGGAACTTCGACGAGAACCTCATTTACGTAAACGACATTCAAGTGTATCGACCCTTCTTGGTTCGCTCAGGTCAGCAAGAAGGACTCTCCTTCATCAATGCTGATTTGGTTTCTTCCATCCTATTTTCAGCCGGTGGTTTCGAGGCGCGCTATGGAGACAAAATGTCATCGGTTTTGGATATCCAATACAAGAAACCTCGCGACTTCGGAGGAGGCTTTTCTGCCAGTCTTTTGGGTGGAAGTATTCACCTAGAAGATGCGAGCAAAGACCACAGCTTCACCCAAGTGCACGGACTGCGTTACAGGAGCAATGCATACGTCCTTGGAAGTCTAGATTCACAAGGTGACTACCGACCTTCGTTTGTTGATTATCAGACCTATATAACATTTGACTTAAATGATGAGTTAGAGTTAGCCTTCTTGGGGAATGTTTCAAGAAATAAGTACCAATTTATCCCACAAACAAGGGAGACAGATTTCGGAACCATCAACGAAGCATTGCGTTTGACCGTCTTTTTTGAAGGCCAAGAAATTGACCAATATCAAACTGCTTTGGGAGCTCTTAGTTTGAACTGGCAACCCAGCGACAAATTGGAGCTGAAATTCATCGGAACTTCCTTCATCACCGACGAGCAAGAAACCTATGATCTTGAAGGTGCATATCGGCTTAACGAACTCGAACGCGACCTCGCGTCCCAAGCACTTGGAGACGTAAGTTTCAACAGAGGTTTGGGTGGCTTCATTGATCACGCGCGAAACCGCCTGAATGCCTGCGTATTCAATGGCGAGCATCTAGGGAAGTACAAAACAGAAGAAGGCAGTTTGCAATGGGGTGTCCGCTTTCAGCATGAAGACATCTTCGACGAGCTTTCCGAGTGGAGTTATATAGACTCTGCGGGCTTCTCTGTTCCGCAGGGCGTTGGTATCGACAGTTTCTACTTCTACCCAGAAGACACCTTCCAGATCAACCCAATACCTTACACACCTCGGAATTCCTTGGAGTTGCGCGAAGTGATTAAGTCGGAAAACCTGGTGGTGAACCAGCGCGTGATGGGATTCGCACAATGGAATCGCAGCTTTAATGTGGGTGAAGGAGAAATGGAGTTCAAGGCAGGTGTTCGCCTAAACTACTGGACTTACAACGATGAAATAACCTTAAGTCCGAGAGCAAACATGATCTGGGATCCGTGTTGGAAGAAGGATATCATCTTCAAGGCAGCCTTTGGCTATTACCACCAACCACCTTTCTACAGAGAGATGCGAAACCTCTACGGAGAGCTCAATCCGAACATCCGCGCGCAGACCTCTGTGCATTACGTGCTGGGTACAGACTTGAATTTGAGCATTTGGAACCGACCATTTAAGTTTTCGGGGGAATTTTACTACAAAGACTTGTACAGACTGATTCCATATGAAATCGACAATGTACGATTGAGGTACTATGCTACCAACAATTCACGGGGTTATGGCGCCGGTGTAGACCTAAAACTGAATGGTGAATTTGTGAAGGGCGTTGACTCCTGGGCAAGTCTCAGCATCATGCAAACACGAGAGAATTTAACCGACGATGTATACTATGTGCGCTTCAATTCGGAGGGCGACACCATTGTGCCTGGCTATACCTTTAATTCCGCTGCCGTAGACAGCAATCGCATCGAGCCGGGTTTCATTCCACGTCCTACCGACCAACGTTTGAACTTCGGATTGTTCTTCCAAGATTACCTTCCGAAACTACCTTCCGTTCAGATGACCTTGAGTCTGCTGTTTGGCTCCGGACTTCCTTTCGGGCCTCCCTCCTACGATCGCTTCAGAGACACCTTGCGCATTCCACCATACCGCCGTGTGGACATCGGCTTCTCCAAACAACTTCTTTCCAAAGACCGCGTGAAAAAGGAAAGCAATCCGTTTCGGGTTTTCAAGGAAACCTCTGTAACGCTTGAAGTTTTCAACTTACTCGACATCAACAATACGATCTCGTACCAATGGATTCGCGACATCAGTAGTCGTGAATATGCGATTCCAAACTTCTTGACATCGAGGCGGGTCAACCTGCGCTTGGTTATGCGCTTTTAGTCATTACTTTTACACGAATGAGAATTCTCTCCGTCTTCCTTGTGGTATTTAGTCTGCTTTCTTGCAAGAAGGATGAATCGACCAACACGACACTTCAGGGGCTGAGAGGTTCGAAAAAAGTTGTGCACCGCGACAGCATCGACCTCTTTGCCAGAGCGACTACCGATGGCGACTTCCATTTTTGGTTTCGCAACTATTGGCCAGAAGGGAAGAGCTTCCTTTACAGCAAAGAAATCAAATCTCAAGCATTTCAATTTTCAGGCGGCTATCTACAAAGGCCCTGGCAAAACATAGACGAAGGCGACGATCGTTTCGACCGCTTTGTGGGATCTTTTCAGTTCGACGACACAAACACGCCAGCTCATTTGGTAAAAGCCGTGGTCATACTCAATGACACCATCTTTGAAAGTCGAGCGATGCGCGTTGAGCGCCTGAGTACTGAAGATGAAGATCTCTTAGACATTGACTTGGAAAATCCTGTAAAGCCTGAATTCTCTTGGAAAGGAGCACCAACACCAGCCGGTGGCTATCTACATCAACTCAACGACCGAGAAGGCAAGATGCTCACCTCCATGACTTGGCCTACAGATGAATTTGACTTCTACACCGTGTTTGATGCCTCCAAGATTTACCTCGATGATTTTGCCCAACCGGAACTGATTGCTGGTCAGCGTTACCGATTTGAAGTCTTTGGTTTGGATAGCAACAAATTCGCCCTATGGCATGATACACGAAGCTTCTTTGCGATTGAAAACGGACTGATTGACGAGTGAAGCCCGCCTCCACCATAGCTTCGGCGGACAGGGAGTGCAAAAAAGGAAAAGATGAAGAGTATTAGAGTATGTTTTCTTTTTCTGACATTGATTGGAGTCCAAGCCTGCACAGGAGCGAAGGACCCATACCTTGAGTTCATCAAACAAGAACGCCGTCAAGACACCAAAGACTTCCTGAATGCGGATACCAGCCCATTGACCAAAAAGGATCGGGCTAAGTTTTTAGGTCTGGATTATTTCTCGGCGAATGAAAGCTACAAGGTAAAAGCCAAGGTTAGCAAACTACCGCGAGAGATCAGTTTCAGCA
>CAXAIH010000111.1:0-6817 GCA_963968755.1 uncultured Flavobacteriales bacterium | reverse complement strand
GAATGCTCTTTGGCTATCTCCTCATCCGGCTCTGGAACATTAAAAAAGTATACTGATGGCTTCCATTCTAGAAGACCTTAAAGGAACATTTCGAGACTCTGGCAAAAGCTTAGAACAGATCGTTGTGATTACGGCTGTCGTATTTGTGCTGAACAACATCGTTCTGAATCTCTTCAACCTTCGATTAGAACCTGGCTTCGCGCTTTATGGATCCTTTTTCGAGGCCCTTATTTTCCCTTGGACCTTAATCACCTACATGTTCTTACATGCAAGCTTCTTTCACATTCTGTTCAATATGCTTTGGTTATTCTGGATTGGAAAACTTCTGGTGGAATACCTCGGGGTTCGAAAATTTGCGACGATTTATTTCTTGGGAGGTATTGTAGGTGGACTCGTCTACGTCATTGCCTATAATATATTTGAGGCAATGGACATCCCAATGGGAAGCCGACTGATAGGAGCCTCAGCAGGTGTTATGTCAGTTGTAGTTGCTGCAGGGGTTTTATTACCAGACTATGAAATTCGTTTGTTCCTTTTTGGAAATGTGAAGTTGAAGTACATCGCGCTTGCCTCCTTTGTGCTGACGACGCTCATCGATTTTTCCGTGAATACGGGAGGAAAGTTAGCCCATGCAGGAGGCGCCTTATTTGGCTTCTTTTACATCCGACAATTGCGCAGTGGAACAGACATCACAATCAATTTCTTCAAATTCATCGATGCCTTGAAGCGTCCTTTTATGAAGAAGCCCAAGATGAGTGTGGTGCGCGACGAACCGAAAAGGAAGACAGCAAGTTCATCCAAGAAAGGGACCCTTAGCGCCGAAGAAAAGCAGCGCAAAACAGATCTAATTCTCGATAAGATTTCGAAATCAGGTTACGACAGCTTGTCGACGGAGGAAAAAGATTTTCTCTTCCACATGAGCGGTAAAGACTAATTCGCTCTTAAGAAGGTGATGTTTCGCAGGCCTTCAAATTATTAAATTTGCCTCTGTGATTCCGAACAGACGAGCCGCCTTTCATACCCTCGGCTGCAAACTCAACTTTGCAGAAACCTCTACCCTAGCCCGCGACCTAGAAGAGTCTGGTTATGCCCGTGTGGAATTTAAAGAGCAAGCGGATGTATATGTGATCAATACCTGCTCTGTCACGGAACAAGCCAACCGGAAATGCCGCAACGCGGTGAGTCGAGCTCTGCGAAGAAACCCGGAAGCGAAGGTGGTGGTGGTAGGCTGCTACGCACAGTTGAAACCAGAAGAAATAACGAAGATTCCAGGAGTAGACCTCGTGCTAGGTGCAAGTGAGAAGTTTAAGCTTGCCAATCATTTAGAAAGCATTGAAGAGAAACAAGATGCAACGGCCATGGTTGAGCGTATCTCTAAGGCTAAAGACTTCTTCCCCTCCTATTCTTTGGGAGAACGTACACGAAGCTTCCTCAAAATTCAAGACGGCTGCGACTACTTCTGTGCCTTTTGCACCATTCCATTAGCACGAGGAAAGAGTCGGAACACTTCTGTTTCTGAGACCGTCGAAAAAGCCCAAGAGGTAATAACAAAAGGAGCCAAAGAAATTGTACTCACAGGGGTAAACATCGGTGATTTTGGTCAAGGCAAAGGGGAAAGCTTCTACGATTTAATCCAAGAACTGGATAAGCTTCAGGAACTTCAGCGCATTCGAATTTCCTCCATAGAGCCAAATCTGCTTTCCAACGATATTATTGAGTTTGTGAGCAAAAGTGAACGCTTCATGCCGCACTTCCACATTCCCTTGCAATCGGGGACAGACGAGTTGCTTACAGCGATGAAGCGCAAGTACGATCGAGCCCTCTACACTTCGCGCGTGGAAAAGATTAGGGCCTTGATGCCGCATGCATGCCTTGGCGTTGATGTAATTGTAGGCTTCCCCGGAGAAAGCGATCAAAAGTTTGAAGAGACCTTCACCTACTTACAAGAGTTGGACGTGAGCTATCTTCACGTATTCACCTATTCAGAGCGTCCGAATACGGCTGCAGTGCAAATGGAAGGGGTGGTTCCAGCTGAAAAGCGGGCTGAACGCAGCAAACGACTTCGTGTCTTATCTCGCAAAAAGAAAGAGCACTTCTATCGCCAATTTGAATCAGCAGAAGTTGAAGTGCTTTTTGAAGACTCTGAAATTGATGGAACGATTCAAGGCTATTCCAAAAACTACTTGCGCGTGGCACTTCCCTTTGACGAAAAACTGGTCAATCAAAGCATTCATCTGAAGCTTGGCTCACTCAGTTCAGATCTTATTTACTCCACACAAAACACCTCTGAGCTTGAAAGCATCGGTTGATTTAGATGAGCTTTTCCCGAAAGCCGAAAAAGTAGTTCGTCGGGTTGGAAAGAAAATCCGAAAGATTCACAGGAGCTCCGAGTCGATTCAAATAGATCAAAAGCAGTTTCACGATTACGTCACGGAAGTAGATCGACAATCCGAAGCGGAGTTGATTCGAGAATTGAAGCTGCTTTTACCCGAAAGTGGGTTCTTAGCAGAGGAAAGCTCCAACCAACACGATCGAAAAGGATTCTATTGGGTAATTGACCCACTCGATGGAACCACCAACTTCATCCACCGACTTCCAGTTTATTCTGTGTCTGTGGCCCTTTGCTTTAATGACGGCTACGTGATGTCCTTTGTGTTTGAATGTCATTCCAAAGAGATGTTCACAGCCTATAAAGGCGAAGCACGTTTAAATGGAGAAACGATCAAAGTCAGTTCTGTTCGAACATTTGAACCTGCACTTCTCGCCACGGGCTTTCCCTTTCGAGAGTTCGACCGATTGGACCCTTACGTTCAGGTACTTAAAGATTTGATGCAAAAAACGTCGGGCTTAAGAAGAATGGGAAGTGCTGCGGTAGACCTAGTATATGTGGCTTGCGGTCGTTTCGATGCATATTTTGAATACAATCTAAACCCTTGGGATGTTGCCGCGGGCTTACACATTGTGCGTTGCGCCGGAGGCATTGTAAGTGATTTCCACGGTTCCGAGAATTGGTCGGATGGGTCACAAATACTGGCTTCCAATCCTTACCTTTACAAGGATTTGTTGATGAGCCTGCATGAAGCTTTCGAAACCAAGTAGACTATTCTTTCTTTTCCTTCTTTCCCTGATTTCAATCGCGGCTCAGGAAGGTAGCACCACCTTCGACCCCGAGACGAAGTATGAAATTTATTACTTCGAAATTAGAGACGAAATCGGACCGCCTTCTTGGAGAAAAACACAAATGGCCATTGATGAGGCCATCGCGCAAAACGCGGATCTCATTTTACTCCGACTGAACACGTATGGGGGGCTGGTAGATGCAGCAGACTCCATTCGAAGCAAGATTTTGAACTGTCCCATTCCTGTATTTGTCCTCATTGAAAACAATGCAGCTTCCGCTGGCGCGCTCATTTCTCTAGCCTGCGATTCCATTTTTATGTTGCCGGGCTCTACTATTGGGGCGGCTACAGTCGTAAATCAGGAAGGCCAAGCAGTCCCCGACAAATACCAGTCGTACATGCGCAAGAAGATGCGTGCAACCGCAGAGCAAAACGGGCGCAACCCCGATATTGCAGAGGCCATGGTTGACCCCGACAAAGTAGTTGAGGGCATAAGTCCAGAAGGAAAAGTACTTACCCTCACATCTCTTGAAGCAGTGAAAGTTGGCATCTGCGACAAGCAGGTGGAAAGCTTGCACGAAGCTTTGGAATACTCGGGATTGAGTTTGTTCAATATGACCAAACAGCGCGTGACATCTCTGGACAAGTTGATTGCTTTTCTCATCAATCCAGCAGTAAGTGGATTGCTCATCATCGTGATTTTCGGGGGCATCTACTTCGAGCTTCAGAGCCCTGGAATTGGCTTTCCAATTCTTGCTGCGATTGCTGCGGCAAGTCTGTACTTTGCACCGCTCTACCTAGAAGGTTTGGCGGAGAATTGGGAGATTCTTGTATTCGTTTTTGGCGTGCTCCTAATTGCCCTCGAAATCTTCGTTATTCCAGGTTTTGGAATTGCGGGTATAGCCGGTATCATCCTACTCTTCGGAGGTCTGATTCTCAGCATGGTGAACAACATAGGCTTCAACTTTGAGCCGATTGACACAGAAACCCTTTCCACTTCTATTTTAGTTGTACTGGTCTCCGCTATTTTTGGAATTGGTGGGTCTATCGCGGTGGCTATGAGACTCTTAAAAACTTCTATGTTTAGCAGAATTGCCTTGAATGCAGTGCAAAAAAAATCTGACGGTTTCGTGGGAACCTCCTTGGATGAGGTGGAGTTGATCGGTAAATCAGGAGCTTCCATCACCGTGCTGCGCCCTTCAGGAAAAGTGATGATCGAAGGTGAAGTGTACGATGCTACCTCGGTTGTTGGATTTATTGAAAAAGGACTTCCAGTGGTTGTTGAACGATACGAAACAGCCCAGCTCTTTGTACGTCCTGAGGCAGAAGAATAATCTGTTATCAACCGCTAAATTTTCCACAATCAAACGACCTAAAAATTCTGTACTTTAGACCGCTATTTCCATGAATATCATCACTCTTATTTAATACTATGAAAAACACCTTTACTCTTGCCTCACTCCTTCTGATTGGTTCATCATCAATAGGACAGCACACCATCGACCAGAACAACGGCGTTCTAGACATTGGTGAATCCATTACCTACAACACAGCAGATCCAGCAACTTTCTCAGCTTTGAAAGGAAGCACAGGGATTGATCGCACGTGGGATTTCAGCTCACTTACGCCTACTGGAACCATCACAGTACAAGCAGTTGACTCTGCAGGAACTCCAATGAATGCGCGTGGAGTTCCTTTCTCAACCGACGTTGCCCTCAGAGACATCGATCGTTGGATCGTTTGGGACGATTTTACACATTGCTACAGAAATGGTTCGAACGGATTGGTTTACATCGGTAGATACAACGATGTTGGCGGTTCTTTGGGTCCATGGGCCATTGTTGCCAGTCATCAATACGACAACGCAGACTGTATGGGTTGTGAAGTTGAATTCTTTGACTATCCGGCTACCTACGACGACGACGTTTCTTCTTCTTTAAGATACACTTGGTCAGATCAAACAGGTGCAGTTTACTACTACGACGGAGATGTTGATGTGGAAATTGATGCTTACGGAACCCTTACCATGCCTGGCGGACTCGTTCTCAATGACGTAATGCGTATTGCGATCATCGAAGAATGGGACGAAATGAGTAATTTCGGTGGACAGGGCGTGAAGCTTGACGATGTTGAACACACTACTTATGAGTACAGAGTAAAAGACAACAAATCTGCACTTATTCGCCATGAGTTCTGGACTGGTGGGGCTTTCCATGATGCTAACGGAGACCGCAACAAGTTCTACTATATGGACGCAAACAGCGGCGGACTTGGAAGCAACACCATCTACACCAACTTAGAGAGTGTGAAGCTCTATCCTAATCCGAGCCACAACCAAACGCACATTGCATACAACCTTACCAATCCTGGTATTGTTGAGATCAATGTACTGGACATCAGTGGAAAAATTGTTGACGTTGTATTCAACGGAGAGCAAGAAGCTGAAGGTTACAACCTAGCATACCGTTTAGACCAACTTGATCAAGGAAGCTACTTGGTTGAAGTAATCATTGACGGTGAAAGAACTACCCGAAAACTAATGGTGAGATAATCACAATGATAATCCTTAGAAACCTCCTTGACTTTGGTAAGGGGGTTTTTTTGTGCCTATAAATGAATAGAAAGGCCGTCGTAGGCAAGTTGGATGCCTTCTGGTAAGTCTGGCTCAACCTCTTCATGGAAGCCCAGGAGGTGAGATATATGGGTGAAGTAGGTTTGTCGGGCTCCAACTTTTTGCGCCACTTCAATCGCTTCTTGCAAATTGAAATGAGAAATGTGGTCGGTGATGCGCAAGGCGTTTAATACCAATACTTCAGTTCCTTGCAGGCGATCGTAGGTCTCATCTGGGATAAAGTTCGCGTCTGTGATGTAACTGAAGTTGCCTATGCGAAAGCCGATGATGGGAAGCTTATAGTGTAAAACTGGCAAGGGTGTCACCTTAACTCCTTCAACATCAAAGGATTTATCCTCTATCAAATTCATATTCACTTCAGGAACGCCTGGGTAACGCACATCCTGAAATATATAATCAAAACACTGACGTATGGAAGCATCTACACCTTGGTTACAATACACGTTCAGCTCGCCCTGCTTGAAATAGAACGGACGAATGTCATCGAAGCCAGCAATGTGATCTTTGTGTTCATGGGTGAATAAAATGGCATCGATCCGTTCGGTTCCAGCGCGCAACATTTGTTGCCTGAAATCGGGACCCGTATCAATTACAAAGGTTTTGGAATCCACCTCTACGAGAACAGAAGTCCTGAGGCGCTTGTCCTTGGCATCCTTACTCAAACAAACAGGATGATCGCTACCGATAACCGGAACTCCTTGCGAGGTGCCTGTGCCAAGAAACTCTATCCGCACTAGTTTAGATAAATTTCCTTGAGTTTTTCTACGGTGTAATCTACTTCCTCTTTGGTATTGTACTTCGAAAAGGAGAAGCGAACGGCCGGACGGTTCGGATCTGAACTTATGCCATTCAACACATGAGAACCTTTATCGCTTCCCGAGCTACACGCACTTCCGCCTGAACAGGCAATGCCCATCAGATCTAGACTAAACAACAAGATCTCAGCTTTATCGCTAGGTGGAAGGGAAACGTTGAGCACTGTGTATAGCGAATTTCCTTTGGCATCTCCATTAAAGCCGACACCAGGTAATTCTGCTTCAGGCTCTTGAATCATATAACTTTTGAG
>CAXAIH010000110.1:0-6859 GCA_963968755.1 uncultured Flavobacteriales bacterium | reverse complement strand
TTGGTTGCGATGATGTTGAAGACCCATATTCTCACCTCCCAAAAGTCTGTTCGTGTCAAGTTACCGATTCTTCACAAGTCATTCAGAAGACAAATGATGAAGACTTTGGAGCTCGACGTCTCTTGATCGAAGAATACACTGGAATTCGTTGTGGCAATTGCCCCGACATGGCCAACATCATCAGCAATATGAGCAAGACCTACGGTGATTCGTTGATTGTTGTTGCCATTCAAGCAAATACAAGTACCCTTTCAGAGCCGGATTCTAAACACCCCATTGACTTACGAACCTCAGCTGGAGGAACCTACAGTGGAGCGATTCAAAATGGAAGTACCATTCCTTATGCCTTAGTTGACGATAAAAGCAGCAGCGGCAAGGCAGGTCAAGGAGACGTTCGGTCTCGGTCAGAAGCTCTTTTAAACGACGCTTCCTGGCACACATCTAACAAGGTTTCGATGAGCATGACCTCTTCGTTCAGTAAGGAATGTAATTCTGTTCTCCTAGAAGTAAACTCAGAAGCTATTGAAGACCTTCCAAATGGGGCGAACCTCATTGTCTACCTTCTAGAAAACAATATTGAAGCGCCTCAAACGCAATACAACGCCTTGACAGTTGAGGAGTTCATCACTTGGAATGACGAAAACCCTGAGTACCCCGTCAAGAAAAAACAAAAACATAATCATGTACTTCGAGCTGCTTATCCGTCAGCCTGGGGTGAAGAATTGTTCGTCTCGAATACTTCCGCGGGTGGAACAGCGAATAATGTGATCAATTTCTGTATTGAACCCTTTGCAGCTGCTGAATATACACGTCCTGATATCGTTCCTGAGAATTGTGATTTGGTGGCTATTGCCTACGACTTGGAAACCAAAGAAATGCTGTTCTCAGAAATCGTTCACTCCATCGCACAATAGAAATCTTAGGCAGACGTCTTTAACTTCTATTGAGGCAGGCTTGCCATCCTCGTGTAAATTTTTTACCTTGTTTAGCTGCCTAAATAAACCTGCCTATGTCTATGCTTGAGCTTTCCAAATCTGTTCTTAAAAAAGTAAGTTTTGATCGTCGGTTGTTCCGCAAGGAATTGGCGAAAACGAAACGCTGGTTAAGACGTGAAGAAGTGGTTATGCTCAAGGCGTGGTGCCTGATTAATTTCGCAGGTGTTTATGACGACCTAATCATGGAAGTCCTCGGCTGATCTTAGAAATTCAAGATTTCTTTTAAAGCCTTCGTGCTTCGTTCTCCTAATCGCACTTCCGGCAAAGCTTTCATTAAATTGCTCTTCACCCATTTCTAGCCAAGATCTCATGTCATTGTTGATCACTGATTCTCGTGCCTCGAAAGTAGATTGCGACTTCGATAGGCGATTCCAAGGACAGACGTCTTGACAGGTATCACAACCAAAAGCCCAACCTTCCATTCTCTTGCGATAGGACACCGGTAGATCGCCCTTAAACTCTATTGTTAGGTACGATATACACTTGTTAGAGTTGATCACTCCTGCGCGTTCAATAGCGCCGGTGGGGCAAGCATCTAAGCACCTGGTGCAGGTTCCGCAGTAATCCTTAATGGGATTGTCGTATTCCAAGTCAAGATCACAAACGATTTCAGCCAAGAAGAAGAAAGATCCCGACTTTCTAGAGATGAGATTCGCATTCTTTCCAATCCATCCCAAACCCGATCTTTCGGCCCAAGCACGATCCATGATGGGCGCCGAATCCACAAAAGCCCGTGAATGAAAGTCTCCTATTCTTAGCTTGAGGCTATGATCCAATTTCTTCAGCATGGCCTTTATCACCTTGTGGTAATCTCTGCCATAGGCATACTTAGAAACTTTGGGTTCTTCAAACTTTTGCGCAATGGACGGATAGTAGTTGAGCATGACCGAGATAACTGACTTCCCTCCGGGAATGAGGACTCGAGGATCTGTCCTTTTCTCAAAATTGTCTTCCATCCAACTCATGTCGCCGTGATGGCCAGCTTGAAGCCAATTCTCAAGCCTAATGCTCTCTTCCTCTAATTTCTCGGCCTTGGAAATCCCTACGTAATCAAAACCCTGAACAAGTGCCTCAGATTTAATCAAGCTGGTCAATTCTTTTGGATCCATCCAGCTAGAACAAGCTTGATTGAGAAGCGTCGGGAGCTATTCCAAGGTGTGTGTAGGCTTGTAAGGTTGCCTCGCGACCTCGTGGAGTGCGCACCAAAAATCCCTCTTGAATTAGATAGGGTTCGTACACTTCTTCGATGGTTCCAGGGTCCTCACCCACTGCGGTGGCAATCGTGTTTAGTCCTACTGGTCCACCTTTAAACTTCCTGATTATGGTATCAAGAATTTTGTTGTCCATTTCATCGAGCCCGAAGGTGTCCACGTGCAAGTTGTCCAGCGAAAAGGCGGCCATCTTATGATCGATAAATCCCTCTCCTTTTACTTGAGCAAAATCACGTGCTCGTCTCAACAAGGAATTCGCAATTCTGGGGGTCCCTCTAGAGCGACGCGCTATTTCAAAGGCTGCTTCCTCGTCGGTTTCTATTTTCAAAATTCCTGAAGAACGAATAACGATATCCTTAAGGATTTCGGCATTGTAATACTCGAGTCGTGAAGTTATACCAAAGCGAGCCCTTAAGGGTGATGTAAGAAGACCTGAACGTGTTGTAGCACCAATCAATGTGAATGGATTCAATTCTATTTGAATGCTTCTAGCGTTGGGCCCAGTATCGATCATGATATCGATTTTATAGTCCTCCATGGCGCTATAAAGAAATTCTTCTACTACGGGGCTTAAACGATGAACCTCGTCTATAAACAAGACTTGATTCTCCTCTAGGTTTGTCAGCAATCCTGCTAGATCCCCGGGCTTGTCTAGAACAGGTCCTGACGTGACTTTAATGTCCACGCCCAACTCATTCGCGATGATGTTTGCCAAGGTCGTTTTCCCTAGTCCGGGAGGTCCGTGCAAAAGCACATGATCTAAGGCCTCCTCTCGGCGCATGGCAGCCTCAACAAATACTTGTAAGTTTTCAACCGCCTTGTTTTGGCCCATGAAATCACCAAATTCAAGGGGCCGAAGCACGCGCTCAATCTCCCGATCAGTGGGGTTGAGTTGTTCAGAATTTGGATCTAATTCGGGATTCATCTTATCTAGTGCTGAAGAAGGACCTAAAGATAATTTATGCCAGACAGCTACTGAGAAAAGACGGCACAAAAAAACCCTTCAGATTCTCTGAAGGGTTTCAAGTCTTTAATGGCCTTCGCCGTCAATTTCCCCTTCTTCCAGAGGAACGGTTTGCGGAACGAAGTCCTGATCCTTTCCTGGCTTGGAGTAATCGTATGCCCAACGGTGTACCACTGGAAGTGACCCTGGCCAGTTTCCGTGAATATGTTCAACAGGAGTTGTCCATTCCAAAGTATTCGATCCCCAAGGGTTCTGTGTAGCACGCTGACCTCGGTAAATGCTGTAAATGAAGTTGAACGCAAAGATTGCTTGAGCAACTCCACCTAACAAGGCAAACATGGTAATCAGTACAGACAAGTCTGCAAAATCCGAGAAAATTGGAAACTCCGTATAACTGTAATACCTACGTGGAACACCAGCCAAACCTTGGAAGTGCTGTGGCATAAATACACCATAGGCACTAATAAAGGTTGTCCAGAAGTGGATATAGCCCAACTTCTTATTCATCATTCGTCCAAATAGTTTCGGGAACCAATGGTACACACCAGCAAACATGGCGAGCACTGCAGACAGTCCCATTACAATATGGAAGTGAGCAACAACAAAATATGTATCGTGAAGGTTGATATCGAGTGCCGCATCAGCCAAAATAATACCTGTCACACCACCTGTGATAAAGGTTGAAACCATTCCAATAGAGAACATCATGGCTGGGGTGAACCGAATGTTCCCTCTCCAGAGTGTTGTGATATAGTTAAAGGCCTTTACAGCCGAAGGAATAGCGATGAGTAATGTAGTAAAGGTAAATACCGCTCCAACAAAAGGATTCATTCCTGTTACATACATATGGTGACCCCATACGATAAAGGACAGGAAGCCAATTGCCAAGATAGACCCTATCATAGCTCTGTAGCCAAAAATCGGTTTACGCGCATTGGTTGAAATAACTTCTGAGGTAATCCCAAGAGCTGGAAGAAGGATAATGTAAACCTCAGGGTGACCTAGGAACCAAAATAAATGCTGAAATAAAAGTGGTGATCCACCCGTATGATCAAGCGCTTCACCAGCAATAAAAATATCAGCTAAGTAAAACGATGTGCCGAAGCTACGATCGAAGATGAGCAGCAGGGCAGCTGAAAGCAATACTGGAAAAGAAAGTACACCGAGGATAGCCGTTACGAATAAGGCCCAAACACTCAATGGAAGACGTGTCATCTTCATTCCCTTTGTCCTTAGGTTGACGATGGTCACAATGTAATTGAGACCCCCTAGCAAACTACTAACAATAAATAAAGCCATTGATACCAACCATAAGGTCATACCTGCTCCTGATCCTGGAATAGCTTCTGGGATTGCACTTAACGGAGGGTAAATAGTCCACCCAGCTGAGGCAGGTCCACTTTCTACGAAGAGCGAGGACATCATCACTACTGAACTCAAGAAGAAGAACCAATAGCTCAACATATTGATAAAGCCTGAGGCCATATCACGCGCTCCAATTTGAAGTGGAATCAACAAGTTTGCAAAGGTTCCACTCAAACCTGCAGTAAGAAGGAAAAAGACCATGATGGTACCGTGAATGGTAACCAAAGCCAAGTACATATTAGGGTCTAGGACACCTTCTGGTGCCCATTTATCTCCTAGGAAAAAGTTCAATACCGCGAAACCTTCACCTGGCCAAGCCAACTGAAGTCTAAACAACATCGACATAATCATCCCGACAAATGCCATGAATATTCCAGTAATCAGGAACTGGCGCGAGATCATTTTGTGATCTTGACTGAACAGATATTTCGTTAGAAACGGCTCTTTGAGATGTGCGTGTGCTGCTGTTGACATAGCTCCGACTCTTTTTTACTTTAATGCTACAATCGATGAATTCTCCAAATCTGTAGACTCCGGTTCCGCCATACCCTCGGCAGATTCGAACGTTGGTTGTTCACTCAACCACTTCTGATAATCGGCCTCGCTGTCGACGACGATTACCATCTGCATGTTATAGTGAGCAGATCCACAGATCTTATTACAATAGAGCAAATAGTTAAAATCAGGGTTCTCTTTGAGCTCCCTCATTTCAGCAGTTGTGTGGATAGGTCTGAATTGGAACCTAGTTACCGCACCAGGCACCGCATTCATTTGCGCTCTAAAATGAGGCATATAAGCTGAGTGAAGTACATCCTGACTTCTGATTTGGAACTTCACCATTTTGTTTACTGGAATGTGAAATTCAACCTTGGCCAAAACATCATCCTTTCCTTTTGTGAAAGGGGTTTGCTGCGATCGCTTTTGATAGTCAAGAACAACGTTCTTTTGTTTGATCAATAAATCGATCTTGTCTTGAATCTTCGCTTCTGCTTTACCGCCTGGGTAAACACTCTCTTTACTGGCTTCAACTTTAGCGATTTTCTTGTCCAAAATCGCCAATTGACTTTCAATGGTCGCGCTGGTAATCATCCCAAGCGGGTTGCTAGATGGGTCAATCATTCGGAAGTTGAACTCGCCAATCTCATTGTCAGCACCTCCATAACGAGCAGTCCAATCAAATTGCTTCGCGTAGAGCTCAATGTTTAACACTTCCTCACCTTCGTTATCGAAAGACATCATTACCGTGTTCCAAGTCGCGATACCATATGTAATAATTACCGCTAGAACCACTGCTGGCACACTTGTCCAAACAAGCTCGAGCTTATTATTATGAGTAACATAATCAGCTTTTCGACCAACCTTCGCTCGATACTTCCAGACAAAATAGATTAGAATGATGTGAGTTAGAGCGAACACGAAAATGATAATCGCGAAGTTGCTCCAGAGCAATGTATCTATTGTCTCTCCATGCTCGCTACCTGAAACCGTAAGCATCATGTAGCCATATCGGTAGTACAGCCAAATAAAGAAGATTGCAAAACCAATCATGTAAATCACCCACGACAAGGCTTGATTCCTCGTTTCACTAGGAGTTACTTCCCACTCGTTGACTTGAGAAAGTTTTTTAGTGAGCTCAAATACTCTCATGATTTGGGCAATGACCAAACCTGCTAATATGACAGCTCCCCAAATGAGTAAGTTATCCATCTCTAAACTCTTTCGTTTCTTCTATTAATGTATTTCGTGATGTACACTCTCATCCAAAAATGGATGCGACTTAACAACCACGGGTGCTTTACTCAACGCTCGTGTTACAACTAGGAGGAAGATTCCCGCAAAGCCTAACATCAAACCAATTTCGAATGCTCCAAAATGCCAATCGGCATGTTGTGTTCCTGGAACGACTAATAAGAATGTATCCAACCAATGACCAAATAAGATGATGAAACCAATAGTTGCTAAATAGCCTTTGTTACGCTTGTTATCTCTGTCCATTAAGAACAACATTGGGAAGATGAAGTTCACTGCAAACATTCCCCAAAAGAGCCAACGGTAATGATCAATTCGTGCAATGTAATAAGTGACTTCTTCAGGAATATCTGAATACCATATCAGCATAAACTGACTGAAGAACAAATAAGACCAAAGGAAACTAACAGCGAACATCCACTTACCTATATCATGGATATGATTTTCGTTTACCTGCTGCATGAGCCCTTTACTCTTAAGATAAAGAACTAGTAAAAGGAAAACTACCATGGCGCTAATCCACCAGCCTGAGAACACGTACCAGCCAAACAAGGTTGAAAACCAGTGCGTATCAA
>CAXAIH010000109.1:0-6936 GCA_963968755.1 uncultured Flavobacteriales bacterium | reverse complement strand
CGCATATATCTCATAGCGCAAGGTGTCGCCGAAAAATGGAATATGGTATCCAAGAAGATCGATGTGAATTTCTCCCTCCAAGGTATTTGAAACGGACCTATTCTCAAGTTTCGGAATTCTGTAATAGTAGCCCGGAAAACCAGCTGGAGGAATGTAGGTTACCCACTCGGAATTTTCGCGGTATTGGTAATCCATAAACAGATTGTACAAATCAGTCGAATCTACTACCATAGAACTATCCACATCGTCTTCCAAGAAGCCAAAGTCCCCATCGCAATCCTTGAACTTCAAAATCATGAGAGCAGAATCTCCACCCCTCTTCTGAAAATCTAAAAACTCCAGACTGGGAACAACCTCCTCGCATTCTTCAATTTGACACGAAGCAACAGCTGCTGGGATGGAAAGAAATAGGAGAACTTTTCTCACGGAACAAAAGTATACATTACATGTACTTACTCTTAAAACTGCAGTTGAGGAAGCGGTGAAGGCATAGATTTGCAGGGTGACCGCATTGCGAAACCTCTTTACTTTAGATGAGAACGCCTCTTCTTTCGAAAAGGTGGTTTGGGATGCCTTTACTTATCAAATGGAGCACAACGAACTGTATCGTTCGTTCGTTAACACACTTGGGAATAAGGTGGATGACATAAGGCAGATTCCTTTTCTTCCAATTTCGTTCTTCAAAACACAGGCTGTTCGCACGAAGGAAGTAGCTCCAGAAAAAATCTTCTTGAGCAGCGCTACTTCAGGAAGCACGCGTTCTCAACATTACATTCAGGATATAAGCTTGTATGAGGAGTCCTTCAAAACTGGCTTTGAACATCGCTTCGGATCTATTCAAGATTGGACCATCTTGGCGCTCCTTCCTTCCTATTTAGCACAAGGGGATTCTTCGCTTATTTATATGGTCGACAAGCTCATGGGCGATGCAAGCGAAGAAAGCTCCTACTGGCTTAAGGAACCCACTGGCCTTGCTGAGAAGATTACAGAGCTCTTGGCACGTGGTGCAAAAGTGATGCTGTTTGGAGTGAGTTATGCGCTGCTAGATTTAAGCGAAAAAGGACCTTTTAATTTCAAGGAGCTCCATGTCACGGAAACCGGCGGCATGAAAGGCCGGAAAAAGGAAATGATTCGCAAGGAGCTACACGAAAAGCTTAGGCTAGGTTTCGGAACTAATCGGATTCATTCCGAATACGGAATGACTGAACTTCTATCGCAAGCCTACTCTCTCAATTCATCCCACTTTTCTTGTCCACCATGGATGAAAGTGAAAATTCGGGAAACTGATGACCCACTGAGCACAGCTAAGCTAGGATCAGTTGGCGGTATCAACGTAATCGATTTAGCCAATTGGCATTCCTGTCCTTTCATCGCAACCGACGACCTCGGCAGACTTCATGAGGATGGAACATTTGAAGTACTAGGCAGATTTGACCATTCCGATGTGCGAGGATGTAACCTCTTGGTAGTATAACTACTTCCGGTAGCTAAGAATATTTGCAAAAAGTCGGTAAGCACCTGGAACTCCTGCAGGCAATTGACGGAAAAAAGAAATTCCCGTATAAACGAAAACACCTTTCCCATGACTCAAGGCAAGAAGTCCACCTTTTTCAGCCTCCTCACCTTGGTCGTTCCAAGCTAGAATGGGAACATAGTCGTCGTCCCACTCTTTTGCGAAATACAATCCGCGCTCTTGCACCCAACCATCAAAATCTTCTAAGGTGATTTCATTGGGCGATTGAAGGATTGGGTGATCAGGCGCCAAGAAGGTGACTTTCGCTCCCTCTTCGGTAACTCGGCCACGACCTAGAGTGAAATCTAGAGGCCCAAAATTTTCAACTTTCAACCCTCTTTTTGTATTGTACTGAACGATGAGGGTTCCACCGTCGTAGACATAGTCCATCAATTTCTTTTGTTGACTCTTCAATTCCTCATTCGTATTGTATGCCCTCACTCCCATAACGACGCATTCATGATTGGAGAGCTTTTCAGCGGCCAAGTCTGCTGCACTTATGCTCTTCACATTCAAACCAATCTGAGCTAAACTTTCAGCCACCTCATCGCCGGCTCCTTCAACATATGCTACACTTCGAACACGATTAAGCAGATCGAGACGCACCACTTTTGTTTCCGCATGTGGCAAATAAACTTGGGGTTCGATGTGTGGGAAATCCATTTCTTCAAACGAACGATCGTAGATTTCTTTGCCCTTCTCTATCCAAGCGCGAATGGTTCCCGTGCCAGAAACAAATGGTGGAGTTACATTAAACTCTATTTCTTTCTCGCCGCGTTCCACAAAAGAAACTTCCACATTTTGAGGTTCGACTTTCCAAGAATTCGGGACGTATAAACGCAACTTCCCGGATACTCCATCTTTATGAGACCTTACTTTGACCCTCAGTTTCTTGGGAAGGTTTCCCGAGAAAATCATGACGGGTTCAGATATATTCACAGTAAACTCAGGAAGAAATAGGAAGGGTTTCTGTTGCTCGCCTTCTACTCTATCGGTCCAGCGATGTCTCAGTGGAAGTTGAACTTCCATTGGATTCCCATCTACCTTCAAGTTCACCCTTACAAGCACAGCTGGGTCATTTTCAGCTTTTCCAATTTTGCTTCGATCTTCCACCCGAAAGAGATTCTCAAAGTTTTTGTCGAGCCAGTATGGGTAAGAAACCTCCTTTGACTTGTTTGTAAAACTCAACTTCCAATTCTCACGCTCATTCAATTTCAGTTTCTGCTGAACTTCGTTGCGCGCATCCACATAAGAGATGGATTCCATCACAATTTCTGCACTGGAACCAAGCACACTTGATACCTGAAGCTCTACTTGTTCGCCAAATGAAGCAGACTCTTGTTCCGTAGTTGCTTCTAGGTGCAGACCGATGCTCGAACGGATGATTTTAGACAATTCTTGTTTCTTCAGCTCTAACCAGTCCGATTTCGGCATTCCATCCAATTCCTTTTTCATTCGAAGTAAGTCGGAGAGAATCGCCCGAGGGTTTCTTGGGTCAAACTTGAAAATGACTTCATCGAGCATACGAGCTATCATCGCTCCTTGCGGTAGTCGTGACCAACCAATATTTACTCCGTCCATCAGGCTTTCCTTAAAAGGCTCTCCAGCTGTGAGCTTTAAGTATTCTTTTTGGGAACCTCTTGCGATCGAAACTCCAAAGCCTTGGCTCTTGTGTTGAGATCTACTGAGAGAAGCCAATTCATTCGTCCATGTGCCCGTGGTTGGATTATAACTTCCAACATCAACCGTCAAGATATTTGGATCTGTTTTGGCACGCTCCGGGAGGTCCTTATCCCACCAGGTACTTGCGTTTAAGAGAAGCCTTTTAGCTTTCCAGACTTGAAGTCGTTCGAGTTGTTCTGGGTATGCATTTGGGTCGGCTGCAAACTTAAAGGCTTCAGAAGCAAGAAGCGCTGAGGCCGTATGATGGCCATGACCGTTATATCCTTCAGGATTAAATCTCGTAATGATTACATCTGGCTTGTATTGACGAATCACCTGAACTACGTCACGAAGCACCTCGTTCTTATCCCACTTTTGATAGCTCTCTTCAGCCGATCGAGAATAGCCAAAGTCAACCGCCCGAGTGAAGAACTGCTCACCACCGTCAATTCTTCTTGCAGCAAGAAGTTCTTGCGTACGAATCAATCCAAGTTTAGCACCCTTCTCATCCCCAATAAGGTTTTGCCCGCCATCGCCTCGAGTAAGTGACAAATATGCTGTGCGGTACTTCTGATCGTTCGCAAGCCAGGCGATCATTCTTGTATTCTCGTCATCTGGATGGGCTGCGAGATACAATACACTTCCTAAGGTGTTGAACTTTTCCAGTGCTTCCTTAATCTCTCCTCCAGAGAGAATTGACTGCCCTTGTCCAAAAAAGCCGATCAATAAGAAAATCGATAAGAGTGTTGACTTAAATTTCATGTTACGTTTCGTTTTGCGATATCGAGGATAAAGGCATACTCCAAAGCAATTTCTTTTAAAAATTCAAACCTACCCGAGGCACCACCATGACCTGTGTCCATATTGGTGTGCAATAGGATTTGATTTTGACTCGTATTCATATCTCTCAAACGAGCTACCCACTTCGCTGGTTCCCAATATTGAACTTGAGAATCGTGGAGACCCGTTGTCACGAGGACATTTGGATATTCCATTTCCTTCACTTGATCGTAAGGAGAATAAGAAAGGATGTAGTCGTAGTATTCTTTGTTGTTCGGATTTCCCCACTCGTCGTATTCACCTGTTGTCAATGGTATGCTTTCATCCAGCATGGTGGTTACCACATCAACAAAGGGTACCGAAGCAAGAACGCCAGCCCATAAATCAGGGCGCATATTCATGATGGCGCCCATCAACAAACCACCGGCAGACCCACCAGCAGCGAAGAGATTCTTCGGATGTGCATATTGTTCTTTCAAAAGGAATTCAGCGCAATCAACAAAATCCTTGAAGGTATTTTTCTTGTTGAGTAGTTTTCCGTTTTCGTACCAATCACGGCCCATTTCTTCGCCTCCTCGAATGTGTGCAATAGCAAAGGCAAAACCACGATCTAATAAGGACAATCTACTCGAAGAGAAGTAGGGATCCATGCTGTGACCATAAGATCCGTAGGCATATAACAGAAGCGGGCTCTTCCCGTTCGGTTTAAATCCCTTTTTGTACACGATAGAAATAGGAACCTCAACCCCATCACGTACTGTAGCGTGAAGCCTCTCGGATTCATAATCTTCCTTATCAAATCCGCCAAGAACCTCCTGCTCCTTTAAAAAGGTAAAAGCACGCGTCTCCATATCGTAATCAAAAACAGAAGCTGGAGTTGTCATGGATGAGTACACCAGCCGCAACACTTTGGTGTCAAAGACTAAGTTTATGGAGGTGCCCGCCGTATAAGCATCTTCAGGAAATTCCACGTAATGCTCTGAATTGGCTTTCAAATCAAATACACGCATTCTTGAAATACCCTTGTAGCGCTCTTCAAGAACGAGATGGTCGCGAAAGATCTCTAGGTCTTCGAGCATCACATCATCGCGATGTGCAATAACTTCTTCCCAGAGCTCTTTATTTCTTTCGTGAAGACCCACCTTCATCAAGCGAAAGTTCTTCGCTTTCCAATTGCTGATGACGTAAAAGTGATCCTCAAAATGATCAATGGAATATTCGTGATCTCGCTCTCTTTCTTGAAAAAGTTTCCATTCTCCTTTCGGGGTATCCGAGGGTAAGAGTTGATACTCACTCGACACCGTAGAATGGCTTGAAATCATCAAAAACTTTTTGGATTTCGACTTTCCAATGGATACGTTGAAAGTGTCGTCTTTTTCTTCATATACGAGCACATCTTCAGAAGAAGGTGCAGCCAATTGGTGTCGCATCACCCTTGCTGATCTGAGGGTTTCATCACGTTCTGTGTAGAAGAGTTGATCTTCCTTCTGACTCCAAACCGATCCACCAGTTGTGTTAGCTATTCGATCTTCAAGAAACTCTCCAGTCGCCAGATTCTTGATTCTAATTTCGTATTGTCTTCGCCCAACTAAATCAACAGCGAAAGCCATTAAGAAGTTTTCTGGGTGAATCGAACGCCCCCTCACACCACAAAAGCTTCGTCCTTCAGCCAAAGTGTTCACATCCAAAACCACCTCCTCTTTACCTATCAATGAACCGGCCTTCCGGCAGTAAAATGGATATTCTTTGCCTTCCTCGTAGCGCGTGTAGTACCAAAAGTCGTTTAACTCAAAAGGGACGGATTGATCATCCTCTTTAATGCGTGATTTCATTTCAAGAAAAAGATCCTCTTGCAAGGGTTCTGTGTGTGCCAACTCCGTTTTTAGAAAAGCATTCTCCGCATTGAGATAAGCGATGACTTTCGGGTTCTCCCTTTCATTTAACCAATAGTATTCATCGATGCGCTCGTGCCCGTGAATCTCTAGAACTTTTGATTGCTTTTCTGCGCGGGGTGCGTTCATTACTTTTTCCATCTTTTCGATTACAATGTTAGTTGAATTACGCTCCGCCTTGGACAAGGATTATCTTTGCGTAAACTACATTCTGTGTTACAGCTTCTTTCGATTACTTGGACGGTTGACCCCGTTGCTTTTGAACTACCATTTTTAGATCGCGGGGTGCGCTGGTATGGCATCTTGTTCGCTACTGCTTTCCTAGTTTCATACTACTTCATGGATCGCATGCTGAAGGCCGAGGGAATGCCTTCAAAATGGATGGACAACCTCCTTCTGTACATGATGGCAGGAACTGTTGTGGGAGCTCGGTTGGGACACGTATTCTTCTACGACTGGGAATATTACTCACAGAACTTGGGTAAAATATTTGCCATCTGGGAAGGTGGATTGGCAAGTCATGGTGCTACCATTGGATTGGTGCTTGCGTGTTGGCTATTTGCTAGAAAAGTGAAAAAACCAACCATTTACTTCTTGGACCGAGTAGCTTTGGTGGCCGCTGTTGCTGCTGCATCCATTCGTTTGGGAAACTTGACCAATCATGAAATCATTGGGCTTCCGAGCGACGCTCCATGGGCCTTTGTTTTTACACTTGCTAATGTAGCTGCCCCTATGATTCCAAGACATCCCGCTCAGCTTTATGAAGCCTTTTGTTACCTCATCATCTTCGGTATTTTGAATGTACTCTACTGGAAGAGAGATTGGGGAAAACGAAGTGGCGCTCTTTTGGGAATGTTCCTCGTTCTTTTATTCACTGCACGTTTTTTCATTGAGTTTATCAAGAATTCACAAGGAGGCTTTGAATCGAGTTTGGGCGGATTGCTTTCTACAGGTCAATGGCTGAGCATTCCATTTGTCCTCATCGGCATGTATTTCCTCTGGGCTTCGCGCAAAAAAAATGTGGCCTAAGCCACTTTTCAATTTTCTGATTTCTTCGTTTGGGGAAGGCTACAAGCATGGGGTTATAAC